>JBLHRT010000125.1:0-8056 GCA_047626255.1 Candidatus Azotimanducaceae bacterium | reverse complement strand
AGTCTGCGCCCGGGCCTGCTAAGAGTGTCGTGCAGGTTGACGGCGGCGAAGCATCCACACACAGGGAGAGTGAGCCGCCGACCAATGTGGTATTCGACGGTACGTTGTCGACAATGCGCACGTTACTCGCGTTGACACCGTTACTTTCTGCAACACCGACGGTGAACTCCAGGGTATCTCCCTGGTTGTTGCCGGTACTCGAGAGGTTGACGACAGATTTGTAGGAACCGCTCAGGTCAGGCTCATCTACTTCAAGCACGGCGCTCTTTGAATGGGTTGCGCCGCCGATATCGGTCGCTGTGACGGTCGCAAGCCAGTTGCCTGTGCTAGTAGAAAAGTTGGGGATGTTCACGGTGAACTGAAAAGTTTTGGTCAACGGGTCGGTGTCGACTACTTCGATCAAAAAGAGTTCATCATTCAAAATAGTGACGCCGTTCTGATTGAACCAGTCGAAGGTGGCGCTGGCTATATCCGCCTCACCCTGGGGGTCAGAAACAACCGTGGTGATGATGACGTTCTCGCCCGTTGCTGCTTTGGCTGGACTGTATGTAATCGAGTCGACATTGATCAAAATGCCGGGTGCTTGTACGCTAATAGTTGCTGTGTCAGTGTTGTTCGAGACCGAAATTTCAGTTTGGCCCGTGGTCACGGTGTCTGTGGATACGGCCGCGGTGTTGTCGACGGTGCCCGTCGCGGATGCGATCAGTGTTGCTGTGACTTCGTAGACGACGCGCCCACCGATGGCGATATCGATAACATCGCCGATCGTCTGATCGGCCTCGATCTGCAGCGACGATGCAGAACCGGTGTCCGTCACTGTGTCGTTCAGGCAAGTGGTGTTGACATCGTCGGGGTCAGTGCCCGCAGATCCAAAAGCCTGGCAGGTCCATTGGATATTCGTTAGATCGCTCGGCAAAACATCGCTGAAGTCTGCATCGACAACGCCAACGCCGAGCGTCAGGTTCTCCACCGTGATGGTAAAAGTGACCGTGTCTCCTTGCGCCGCAATCGGGTTGTTGGCGACTTTGTCGACGAACATATCGATAAACTCTGTACCCGTCTCGAGCCGAAAGAACCCGCCGCCTTCGATAAGGTCGAGACCCGTATTGCTGTTTGCGGGGAAGCTCGCCAGTGGCGTATTTGAATCAGTGACGTCCTCTGGGAAAAGCGCATAGCCATAAATGGTCTGGCCTGAAGCGATGCCTAGTTCGGTAAACGTCACTAGAACGCCCCCAACGTTTTGAACGCCGAGGTCTGCGCTGGGCCTGTAGTCGACTTCGCCGGGATCACGGCGGAAGACAACCGCGGGATAGCTTATCCCCGAGGGACCCCAGTTGCCGGAGTTAATTGTTACGAGAGTGCCGAAATTGGTTGGATTGAAGCTGGAATCGACGGCGAGAATCGGCGCGATCTTGACCCCGTCATTACCGCCACGCTCGAGGATGACGAACCCCAGTTCATTGATGGACGTGCCGGTGACGCTGATTCCGGTCTTGTAGATGTAGTCTAGTCGCTCGACGTTGTTGCTGTTCGTACCGCCATTATTGGCAAATATGTTATCTGTGCCGAAATTCAAAGACCGGCCGAGCAATACGGTTTTCATATCAGTTAACGTCGAGCCTTCACAGGGGATCGTATTGCCCAAGGCCGGATTTCCTCGGCAAAATAGCAGTTCTCGATTGCCGACGACAGGAGAGATGCCCCGTCGCAGTCGCAACTCGTCTGCCAGCGTTACGAATTCGTAGGACGGGTCGGTGGCTGCATTCGTGCCGACTTTAATTGTCTGGATTTCATCGTCGCCGCCATCGAACGTGACGTCCCACAGGCCGGTGAAATCACCAAGCCCCGGCGTATTATTGATGCCCGTGGTGCTGTTGCTCACTGGAAAAGTGGAAACTTCTGAAATGGGCGTCACGGCGTATAACAACCGCGGTGCTATCAGCGCGCCCAATAGTAGGCTGGGTAGTACCCAGAAAAACAAACGTCGAATCAAGAGTCGGTAATCCCCTACTGGCGCAGACTTATTTTTGGCGCATGTCCGTAAGATAGCTAGCCTGCGTGTGAATCGCAGGGGTGAACAGTGGCGGATAAGAAGAAATAACCATATTTGCGTCTTATCAGCCAGGTACACGATGCTTCTAAAAACGGCGCTTGGCTTCAGTTATGAATAGAAACTTGGTGGTTTCTGACGAGCTAACGGCGAGGGTCTCACTGGTCAATCCGCTTTCTCTGCAGTTTCAGACTAACATGCCGAGCAAAGCCCTTCGGGCATTGGCAGACGCCATAATAGTTGGCTTGAGTGGTCAAGTAGAGCGAATGGCGACGAGCGGTTTCTCACCGGCGATGACTCATCCAGACCAAGATGCTCCCGTATTCTTTCGACAGTCAATGGCGCACGATAATAAATGTAAACCACATCTGCTCGGCGTGCAAAAGGATCATGATTGGAGACTTTTTGCTAGAAAAGTCTGTGGGGGGGGTGTTTTTTGGTAGAGGAAAGCGAATGTCTGAATAGGTATCGAGCCGTCTGTCTTTCAGGCGGCCGGGGTGATCATTTAGGAGATTTAAAGGTCGGGCAGAGGTGATCTGGCTGTTTATTCAGGCATGCTTTAGGATTGGATAGCTGGCGCAGATTTAATCGGTGATGGTTGCGATCTGGGCGGCCCCTTCATGTGATATAGGAGCTTCTGGTTTGTGTCTGGGTCAGTTACGTCGGCGACAACAGAATCAATCTTGTGTGGCGATCAATTTCCAACCAAGTCGTTGGTAGTCCCTTGACCTTGCCTGGAAGGAAATGGCTTGGCAGAAGGTGGTAGGTGGCGATTATGTGGTGTTTGGTTGTCTCCTTGTCTGAACCGACGATACTGCTATGAAATAAACGCCTGCCGCCATTGCAGGGGGGTCATAGGTATATAGTTAGGCTAAAGCAGTGTGCGACATGGCTCCGCGTTCATGAGTCTTATTGCTATTGCATGCTGGCGCGTGTTCTGTTGGCTCGCAAGGTCATGAGACAATCGACGCCAGCGAATCAGATGTCATCATGTTACCCAATGGCAGTTCACACTGGGTTGCCGACAAACCAGGCCGCACATTGATCCCAAGCAGTCGTGCAGGGGCCGCTAGCGAGTTGGGGAATCCGCTGTTTCAATAGGGTGTCATTACCCATCGACTGGCAATACGGGCGGGTTTATATACGGCCAGATGCATCAGCCAGCGGCGACTCATGCGAGTGTCTTCATCTCACTGGTAAAACATGTGGGGCAGAGACCGTGGCTGAAAACCGCATCCGAATGCTCACTAAGGTAGTGTTCGAGTTGTTGCCAGTCGTTGCTTTCAGTGCGGATTTTTTTGCAGTTCATGCAGATTGAGAGCAGACCTTCCAGGCGCCTGATGTGGTTCAGCAACTCCCGCTGTTGGCGCTCCATGTCACTCTTGTAGAAAGCCATTTCGATACTCGCCTGCAGACCTAGCTTGGTGAATGGCTTGACCAGGTAGCCATAAGGCTCGGTCAGTTTGGCGCGCGCCATTAGGTTTTCATCGGCGTAGGCGGTGAGATAGATCACCGGGATCTCGCTGTCGCGCAACTGCGTCGAAACTTCGATGCCATCCATCTTGCCTTTCAGTTGAATGTCCATCAGCACCAGGCCTGGGTGGATCAGCCTGATCTTATGCAGTGCTGTCCTCGCCGTATCCGCCTTACCGGCAAATTGATAACCCATTTCCTCGATGTATTGCTCAAGCAGGGCAGCGGTCAGTGCATCGTCTTCCACAACAAATAGGGACTTGTTCATTCTCGAGCTCCAATTTCGCACACAACGCGCAGACCATCGTCGGATTCAACGCGCAATGTGCCGTCCAGCTGTTCCTCGATCATGAGCCTAACGATTCGCATGCCAAAGCTCTTGCCGTCTCCATGACTCAGTTTTGCGGGAAGACCCACGCCGTTGTCGGCCACTTCCAATAGAATTTTGCCCTCGTCATCGTAAAGTAGACGGATAAGCAAATCGCCAGTCTGGCCCCGCGGAAAGGCATGTTTCATGGCGTTAGTCACCAACTCGTTGACCACCAAACCGAGAGGAATGGCGACATCTACCGGTATGATCATGGTTTCAGCGTCGATCTTGATATCCACATAGAGTTCAATGTACTGCACACGTAGACTCTCTACGAGGGAGCGCAGATAGATGTTGAAGTCGATGTGCGCCAGATCATTATTTTGATAGAGTTGCGCATGGATCATCGCCATGGATTGAATGCGTTGCTGGCTGTTGGTGAAATAGGCCCGCACCTGCGCATCCTGCACATAGCCTGCTTGCAGTTCGAGCAGGGCGCTCATCATCTGCAGGTTGTTCTTTACGCGATGATGAATTTCGTGCATCAGCACTTCTCGCTCGGCATACGAGGCGTGCAGCCCATCTTCGGCGGACTTGCGCGCGGTGATGTCGATATTTGTGCCGAGCATCCGCAAAGCCTTGCCACTGTCATCAAAAAATGTCTTCGCCACCGCTTTAATATGATGTACTTCACCATTCGACCAAACGACACGAAAATCGGTATCAAGACTCTTGACGCCAGAAATAGCATCTTGAACCTCTTGCAGGCAACGCTCAAGATCATCGGGGTGTAGCGATGTCTCCCAGGCATCTACAGCACTACTGAAATTAGCACGCTCCATGTTGTATAGTGCAAACATCGAGTTGTCCCACATCAATTCCAACGTCACCAGATTCCAATCCCATATACCTACGCCATTAGAAATGGTCGCCAGTGCCAACCGCTCCTGATTTTCTTCTGTTTTGGCGTTGTCTAGCTTGCGCGCGGTGATATCTTGCACTATTCCGGCGAGGGTCGATGGTGATTGTTCCGAATAACCACCGGCTGTCCAGACCCAGCGTATCTCGCCGTCAGCGCGGCGTATGCGATACTCAAGGTCCCAATCAGAATGCATCGTTATAGACTTCTGGAAGCTGGTTTCCACTGCCTCTCGATCTTCAGGCAAGACATGCGACAAAAATACATCGTAGTCCCAGTCTGGCAACGTGTCACCGTAACCGAAGAGACGGCTGAACTGAGTAGTGAGATGCATCTTGAGCGTGCCCAGGTCGAGTTCCCATCCGCAGGTGTGGCTTGCGGATAAGAAGAAGCTCAGACGCCGCTCCGATTCCCGCAACATCAGTTCTGCTCGCTCACGCTCGTTGAGTTCATGCTGAAGGGTAGCATTGACCAATGTCAATTCTGCAGTACGCTGTTGTACTTCTAGCGCGAGTTCGTCCTGCGATTCGCGCAGCGCCCCCTCCGTTTCCTTACGTGCGCTGATATCCAAAATCGAGCACAGCACCATCATGCTGGTCTTGGTCACCAGTGGGTTTAGTCCGACCTCGATCCAGAACTCTGCACCGCCCTTGCGCCGCCCAACAAGATCGCGTCCCCGCCCCATCTTTCGGGTCTGTGGATAACGCAGAAACTGACCGCGCAGGGCAGGATGGCCTGCGCGGTAGCGCTCTGGCAACAGTATCTCCACCGGTTGGCCAAGCAGTTCTTCCTGAGTGTAACCAAACAGCTGTAACGCATGCGTATTCACCAGGGCAATTACGCCATCATCGTCTAGCATAATGAAGCCATTGGGCGCGGAGGCAATGAGGCGGGCCCAATCTTCTGTGGGAAGTTGGTTGGTGATGTGAGGGGCAGGGTTGAATGGGGCAGGTGGGGGTTCAGGATTTTCAGTCCCGACGCGCTTTTCCTGATGGGCTAATTGCTCGGTTTTGCCGGGCGTATCCCGTACTTTATTTGTAATCTCGTCAAATGACTCTGGCACGACGGCACCTTTAGATGGGGTGCTCCAACCGAACGCTCGTATATTCGCCCTTGGTTTCCATTTTTAATCCCGGCGCGACCCTATGAACGGCAACCCATAGTGGATGAAAGATTGATAGCTGAAAGGCTACCGTACGCTCATTCATCCCGCCCGTCCACAATCAAGTGACCCCGTCAGGGCCCGTAAAGCATTGCTTTATCAGCGTTCATTTTAGTACATAGGTGCACCACGTTAGTACTGGTGCCAATGCCTGAAAAGACACGTGCTGTGTATTCGTGCAACTTCCTGCCTCTGTAGACTTGGCATATTTCTTGATTGATTTGTATCAAGAAACCACCGGCGAGGTTGATTTGACGGAAGCTTAGTCATGATGATCAGGGGGCCGTGTGAATATAAATATTTCACAGATCGCAAGTACGGCGGCAGGGAATAAGCGCTGTGCAGTGCCAAGGTATTCCGGGATGATTTCCTTCCCACGGACTCCCCCAGCAGTGCCAGGCCGCCAATGTCGGCCATCACGCCTTGCATCGTGTGGGCCGCATTGATCGCAGCAGCAGGCTCTTTGCTGTTTGTCTGTTGCTCAAATTCGGGAAATCATATGAACTCAACAGGTAGTATAAATAACACGTGAATCCGATTTTACAGCAACAACCCACCTGGTTGGCGACGCTATCCCTGCAGTTAGAAAAGCGTAAGGGCCTGACCACATTGGTGCACCAGAAACATGTTGGTCCACTGCGCGTTCAAAAACAGTTTTCCCAGGAGGACGGTAGTTGTCACATTTATATTCTGCATCCTCCAGGTGGGCTTGTCGGTGGGGATAGTCTGGCCGTAAAGATTAGTGGCGGCACCTCCACCCAGACGCTCATCACGTCACCTTCTGCTGGCAAAGCCTATCGGTGTGCAGGCAATGCGCTTGCGCAAAGTGTCAGCCTGTTGATCGACGTCGCAGAAAACGCTCATCTGGAATGGTTGCCGCAGGAGACTATTTTTTACGACGGTGCTAATGCGGAGATTGATAGCCAGGTGATGCTGCACAGTAGCAGCAGCTTTCTCGGCTGGGAGATCCAAACGCTCGGCAGACGTGCATCGGGAGAGCGCTTTTTGAAGGGTTCGATTGACCAGTTCTCTCGCATCTGGCGGGCTGAAAAGCTGTGTCATCGGGAGCGTTTGCAGGTGTCAGGGAATAATCAGAATTCAGCGTGGGGGTTAAACGGCGCGAGTGTGCTTGGCACGCTTGTTGCGCTACCAAAGGAAGATGGACTGCTGCCATTGGAGAATGCTGTGGCGAGACTTCGAGCGCTATTGAGCGGGCAATCTTGGGGCGTGACGCTTAGAGATCGCACATTATTGGTGCGCTATTTGGGGGATTCTGCCGAAACCTGTCGGCAAGGGTTCGGGCAGGCCAGGCGGCTACTCGTGGAAAGCGCCATATTCAATGGATCTACATTGGGCTATGAGCCCCGTATTTGGAAGACATAAGCTGGCACAGTAGACGTCTGGACAACATAAGGTACCGATATGGAATTGAGTCCGAGGGATAAAGACAAGCTGCTGATTTTTACGGCCGCATTGCTCGCAGAAAGAAGGAAGGCGCGGGGCGTGAAGCTTAACTACCCTGAAGCCATAGCATTGATCTCAGCAGAGGTGATGGAAGGTGCGCGGGACGGTCGTTCAGTGGCCGAATTGATGTCGCATGGCAAGACAATTCTCACCGCTGAGGATGTGATGGAGGGTATACCGGAGATGATTCAGGAGGTGCAGGTTGAAGCCACCTTTCCTGACGGTACAAAGTTGGTGACAGTTCACGATCCGATTGTTTAAGGAGGCGCGATAACAATGCGACCGGGCGAATACATTCTTGATGATAAGGATATTGAGATCAATGCAGGCAGAGAAAAGTTTGCGCTAGAGGTCAAAAATACCGGCGACCGCCCGATACAGGTGGGGTCCCATTACCATTTTGCCGAAACAAACCCAGCGCTTGAATTTGACAGAGTTAGCGCGCGGGGCTTCCGGCTGAACATTCCTGCCGGTACCGCCGTCCGGTTTGAGCCCGGCTCGGCGAGAACCGTTGAGCTGGTGATGGTGGCAGGCAATCGTTCAATCTATGGCTTCCGCGGTGAAGTGATGGGTCAGCTGGAGACTTAATATGACGTCGATAACGCGCAAGGCATACACAGATATGTTCGGCCCGACCACCGGTGACAAGGTAAGGCTCGGTGACACGGACCTTTTTAT
>JBLHRT010000124.1:0-8098 GCA_047626255.1 Candidatus Azotimanducaceae bacterium | reverse complement strand
GTGGGTTTAAGTCAGAACACTACGACCGCCGCGTTCGGGTCAATCATTGCGGCGATCAATCGTAAGTGGCGCTGATTAGCGGGGCTTATTGCGAGGGTGTTGAGATAGGATTGAGTGAGGCGCGAGATGTATCAATTATATATCGCTAACAAAAATTATTCGTCTTGGTCCCTGCGCCCTTGGGTGCTTATGCGTGAGCTTGATATTGCCTTTGATGAGCAGCTTGTCTGCTTCGATCAGGCGGATAATTTTGAGGCCTTTCGCGCCTTCGCACCCAATGGCAAGGTACCTTGTTTGGTTGATAAGGGCTTAGTTAATAGGGGTGTGATTCATAAGAATCAGGTTGATGACGGCCTAACTAGCGACGGTCAAGCTGTCTGGGACTCCCTAGGTATCACCGAATATCTTTACGAGTTTAACCCACGGGTTTGGCCGGATGAGCTAGGGGCTCGTGTCTGGGCCAGGTGCGCTGTGGCTGAGATGCATGGCGGCTTTGATGCGTTGCGGCGTGACTGCACGATGAGCGTGGGTATCAGGGTGTTGTTGAACGACATTCCTGAGAGTCTGCAACGGGATGTGACGCGTATTGACGAGCTGTGGTCACAAGGCTTGCAGTGCTTTGGTGGCCCTTTTCTAGCGGGTCAGCACTATACCGCTGTGGATGCATTTTTTGCGCCGGTGGTGTTTCGGGCACGTACCTATGGGTTGTCTTTAGGTGCTGCTGCCAGTGACTATGTTGAGTGGGTGTTGCAGCGACCGGCCATGCTTGAGTGGGAGCGCGATGCGTTGCTCGAAACCTTTCGTGAGGAAGCTCACGAGGCAGAGGTTCATGAGGTCGGCCGCATCACAGCTGATTATCGAAAGGCGCCAGTCTGACGAGCGCTAACAAGTTCTAACGAGTACGCTCTATTCCAATGGCGCGCTATCGTTAAAGCGCTACTGCGGTGCTATCGCTTCGGATATTTTCGCCGTACGAATCATATTATCTTGAATCTGCAAAATCTCGATGCGATAGCCCTCGATCACCATGCAGATATTTGATTCGGGGATATTTTCCAGGTGCTCGGTGATCAGGCCGTTAAGGGTTTTTGGTCCGTCCTGAGGTAATACCCAGCCCAGTTGTCGATTAATAAGACGTATGTGTGTGCCACCATTAATCAGATAGCTGCCGTCATCCTGCGGATGAATATCGATGTTGGTGTTCGCCAAGTCAGTGGTGAATTCGCCAACAATTTCCTCAAGAATATCTTCGATGGTGACGATGCCTTGTATGTCGCCATACTCATCCACCACCATGCCAATGCGCTGCTTGTGCTGCTGAAAATTAAACAGCAGTGTTTGCAATGGCGTGTTTTCAGGCACAAAGTAAGGCTCGTCAGTGGCCTGCAATATCAGCGCCTTAGAGAGTTCGTCTTCCGTTAGAATCTTGGCCGCATTACGCATGTGCAATATACCGATAATTTTATCGATATCGTTCTTGAAAACCGGCAGGCGAGTATGTTGCGAGGCTCTGATTTGGTCAATGATATCGTCCATATCATCTTCAAGATCGATACCGAAAATTTCTGTCCGTGGCACCATAATATCCTCGACAGTGACCTTGTCGAGATCGAGCACGCCGAGCATCATATTCTGTGGTTGGGCGGCGATTTGTGCGCCCTCAAAGACCACTGTACGCAATTCTTCGTGTGACAGGTTGTCGTCTGCCGAGTCGCCCTGACGCATGCCAACCATATGCAGTATGCCATTGGCTGTGCCGTTCACGAGCCAGACCAGTGGATAAAGAATCCACATAAGCAGGTCGAGTACGTAAGAAGACGGTAGTGCGATTTTTTCTGGATAGGCTGCGGCCACAGTTTTTGGTGCGACCTCAGAAAATATCAGAAATATCAGGGTGCAAGCGATGGGTGCGATGGCAATGCCCGCCTCGCCGAACAACTCAAGTGCCAGCAAGGTTGCAATGGATGCGGCCGAGAAGTTGACGAAATTATTACCGATCAGAATCACGCTGAGCAGTTTGTCTGGGCGTTCGAGCAGGCGGCTGGCGCGCCGGGCACCTCCATGTCCCTCGTTTGCTAGGTGCTTCAGGCGGTAGCGGTTAAGCGCCATCATGGCTGTTTCAGAGCCAGAGAAATACGCAGATAAAATGACGAGAACAAAGATGGCGCCGGATAAGACACCAACAGACGGTTCGTCCAAGGATTGGACCTCACACGACAAAATGGGAAGCCAGTTTCATCGACTTGTACAAAGCCTGTCAAGGTCTGGTGCAGGGACGAGTCTGGGCAGTGACAAGCTTCAGGCGTTGGTTAAAATAATTTCTAGCACCAGCTTGCTGCCAAAGTAGCCGAGCAGCAGTAGCGCGAAACCGCTGAGGGTCCAGCGAGAGGCAGTGGCGCCACGCCAGCCCAGCTGGTGTCTGCCCCATAGCAAGGTGACGAATACCAGCCAGGCTGCCAGCGTAATGGTCGTATGATGAATCAGGCCAGGATCTCGAATATTATCTAAGAAGACAAATCCGCTAGCGATAGACAGGGTCAAAAAGGTTAGGCCAGACCAAAGTAACTCAAATAACAACGATTCCATGGTCTGCAAAGGCGGCAGATGGCGCAGCAGGCCGAATTTGCGGTGTTTGAGTTCATAATCGCCGAAAGACAGCAGGATGGCTTGTAGTGCAGCGATGGCGAGTAGGCCATAGGCGATTACCGACAAAATGATGTGCGCCAGGATGCCGCCGGGCAGATCCTGACGGGTGATATAGTCATTGTGGGTTGTCAGTGTCGCCAAGATGGTCATAATGGCGACCGGGAAAATAGCGATCACGAGATTGGCTACCGGGCGACGCAAGCTGCTGGCGACTAAAATAGCGCTGATGGCGAGCGTAATGACTGACGCCATGGGTAATAGGCTCAGGTTGATACCTTGGTCGGTGATAATCTCGTTGAGGCTGAACAGGCCGTGCAGGATTATCGCGCCGGTAGCAAGGCCGCAGACCCATAGATGCTGGTTTTTAATGTCGCGCCGCAGGCCCGTAAACTGGATGGCCGTGCTGGCCAGATACAGCAGGCAAGCCGGGATTGCGTAAATAGCTGTATCCATTGTCGAGTCTCTGAAAATAGCGTCGTCAAATGGGGTATGATAGCAGGTTCATGAACGATCTGACTCAGGATAAAGCAAGTGTTTGAATCTTTAACAGAGCGACTAAGTGCATCCCTGGGGAGCCTGACGGGCAAAGCCCGGCTCACGGAAGATAATATTCAGGACACCCTGCGCGAGGTTCGCATGGCGCTGCTTGAGGCTGATGTGGCCTTGCCAGTGGTCAAGCAATTTGTTGATCAGGTGCGTCTGCGCGCCGTCGGCCAAGAAGTGTCCGAGAGCCTGTCTCCGGGTCAGGTATTCGTTAAAATTGTTAACGATGAATTGATTCAGACCATGGGCTCCGAGGATAACTCCCTCAATTTCAACGCCCAGCCGCCGGCAGTGATCCTGATGGCGGGCCTGCAGGGCGCGGGTAAAACCACCACGGTTGCCAAGCTTGGTTTATGGCTGAAGAATCGCGAAAAAAAGTCAGTGATGGTCGTCAGCACCGACGTCTACCGTCCGGCAGCGATCGATCAGCTGCGCACGCTGGCGCTGGAAGCCGACGTTCACTTCTTCGAAAGTACGCCTGACCAAAAGCCTATCGATATTGCCCAAGGGGCCTTAGCCGCGGCAAAGCGCCAGTTCTGTGATGTGTTGATTGTCGATACGGCCGGCCGATTGGCTATCGACGGCGCCATGATGGCCGAAATCAAGGATCTGCATACCTCGATCAATCCTATTGAAACGTTGTTTGTGGTAGACGCGATGACCGGCCAGGATGCGGCGACTACGGCACAGGCGTTCAATGACCAGCTACCCCTGACGGGGGTTATTCTGACTAAGGCCGATGGCGATGCGCGGGGTGGTGCGGCGTTATCAGTGCGGACGATTACAGGCAAGCCCATCAAGTTTATGGGTGTTGGCGAGAAGATTGACGGGCTTGAGGGCTTCTACCCTGACCGTATCGCGTCGCGTATCCTGGGTATGGGCGACGTACTGTCGCTGATTGAGGAAGCCGAGCAGAAGATAGATAAGAAAAAAGCGGAGAAGCTCGCTAACAAACTCAAGAAGGGTAAGAAGTTTGACCTTGAGGATTTTCGCGACCAGATTCAGCAGATGAACAATATGGGCGGTATCAGCAGCATGTTAGACAAGCTGCCTGGTATGGGGGGCATGGCGAAGGCCGCCCAAGAGAAGCTAGAGAGCAATCCCTTTGGCTCCATGGAATCGATTATCAATTCTATGACACCCGGTGAACGTCGATTCCCCGACAGCATCAATGGCTCGCGCAAAAAGCGTATTGCCAATGGCTCTGGCACCCAGATCCAAGATGTGAATCGTGTACTGAAGCAGCACAAGCAGATGCAGAAAATGATGAAGAAGCTCACCAAGAAAGGCGCCATGGCAAATATGATGCGTGGCATGGGGGGTATGATGCAGGGCGGTGGTGGTGGGGGTATGCCGCGCATGTAGCGGAATTTTCATCAATCACTCGTTAAAAATACCGCAGTAGCCTATTCGCCTATTTAAATTTGCGAGCCGTTACCGTACAATACCCGCCCTTTCGGCAGCCCCATTCTTTGCCGAGTTGGAATTTATAAAGGAAATCAAGAGCATGGTAACGATTCGGTTATCCAGAAGTGGTAGCAAGAAACGCCCTTATTATCACATCAGTGTCGCTGACAGCCGCGTCAGCCGTGATGGTCGCTTTATCGAGCGTCTAGGATTCTTTAATCCTATCGCCCGTGGTGGTGACGAAAAGATGCGTCTCGACATTGAGCGTTTTGACTACTGGGTTCGCCTGGGCGCGCAGACTAGCGATCGCGTCAAGCAGCTTGCAAAAGAATACAAAAAGGCCGCGGCTGCAGCACCAACGGAAGCTGCAGCCTAATTAGGCGGCGGGAATCGGACGCGGGTGTTGGCTAACGTCGCAGATAAAGATTCCCTGCCATCGCAGCTTGCGATTGGGCGAATTACTGGAACCTACGGGCTGAGAGGCTGGGTTAAGGTATATTCCTACACGGATCCCATTGAGCAGATCTCCGATTACCAGCCTTGGCTGGTCAAAAAGGTTGATTCGCGAAATCCGCTGCAGGTATTTGAATTCGTGCAGGTCAAGCGCCACGGTAAAGGGATCATTGCTTTGCCTGTCGGTTCGACAGACTGCAATCAAGCTCAGGAATGGGTCGGCTTCGAAATTTGGGGTGATCAAGGCCAGATGCCGGAGCTTGACGAAGGTGAGTACTACTGGCAGCAGCTGCACGGTCTGCAAGTGATTAATTCTGCCGATGAAGTGCTCGGCCGAATTGATCACATACTCGAGACCGGCGCGAATGATGTGTTGGTGGTAAAGGCAGATAATGACAGCATCGATGACCAAGAGCGCCTGATTCCTTACGTTGAGGAGCAGGTGGTGCTTAAGATCGATGTTGCTGTTGGCAAGATGTGGGTAGATTGGGCGGCGGATTATTGAGCGCCATTCCTTTATGGAAAGCCTTATAGAAAGCCTCATAGAAAGCTCGTAGAAAGCGTAAGGACACTGGTATGTGGATGGGAATCGTCAGCTTGTTTCCCGAGATGTTCCAGGCCGTGGCGCAGCACGGTATTACACGACGGGCGATAGAGTCAGGCAAGCTAGAATTGGCACTGTGGAATCCACGGGATTTCACGGAAGATAAACACCGCACTGTAGACGATAAGCCCTACGGTGGTGGCCCTGGCATGTTAATGAAGGTTGAGCCGTTGGTGCAGGCTATTGAAGCTGCCAGAGAGGCTGCCGAAGTCGCCAGCCCCTCCGGGGCAATGTGTAAGGTGATTTATCTCTCGCCGCAAGGTCAGCGACTTGATCAGGCAGGGTTGGCGAGGTTGGCTCAGTACGACGGCCTGATTTTGGTAGCGGGTCGTTATGAAGGTATTGATGAGCGCGTTATTGATGCGCAAGTCGATGAAGAATACTCCATTGGGGACTATGTGCTCAGTGGTGGGGAGTTACCGGCAATGGTGCTGATAGATGGCATTACGCGGTTGATTCCCGGGGCAGTAGGAGATCCCGAGTCCATTGTTTTGGACTCGTTTCAAGCAGGGTTACTCGACTACCCACAGTACACTCGACCCGAGGAGGTTGATGGAGTGCAGGTGCCGCCGGTGTTGTTGGGCGGAAACCACCAAGAGATTCAGCGTTGGCGTCTGAAACAGGCGTTGGGGCGAACATACGAACGGCGGCCGGACATGCTCAAAGGTCGTGAACTGGACAAGACGGAACAGCAATTGTTGGATGAGTACCTGCAGGAGAATTTGCAGGCAAACAAAGTCCAGTAGCGCTCATTGAGGGAAAAGGTAATGAAGAACAAATTGATCGCAGACATCGAGAATGCGCAACTTAAGCAAGATATCCCTGACTTCGGTCCAGGGGACAGTGTCATTGTTCAGGTGAAGGTACGTGAAGGTACGCGTGAGCGTCTACAGGCTTATGAAGGTGTTGTTATTGCCAAGCGCAACCGTGGCATTAATTCGGCCTTCACGGTTCGCAAGATCTCCCACGGTGTGGGCGTTGAGCGGACTTTCCAGTCTCACAGCCCATTGATCGAGTCGGTTTCCGTGATTCGTCGTGGTGATGTGCGTCAGGCCAAGCTGTATTACCTGCGTGAACTCAGCGGTCGTAGTGCTCGTATTAAAGAGAAGTTGGCCAAGCGCTAGTCGCTCGGTTGAGAAAAACGTCGCTTTAGCGGCGTTTTTTTTGTGCTGAAATTCCTCATTTTTGTTTTGATGTCAGGTTTCGTCACGGGCGCAACGATGCAGTTCTTTAATCAATGCTATCTGTTAAGTGCAGGTGTTCCGCAGTAAGGTAATACGATGTCTGAGCCGATTATCGACAAGTATCTAGACAGTCTGTGGTTAGAAAAGGGCCTGAGCCGTAACACCCTTGATTCTTACGCGCGCGATCTTGAGGCGTTCTCCGGTTGGCTGGCAGATCAATCGTTAGTGTTGTTATCGGTTCGCCGTGAAGACCTGTTGCGCTACCTGTCGGCGCGTATGGGGGCGGGTATCAAGGCGCGATCTATCGCCCGGGGCCTGTCGTGCTTACGTGGGTTATATCGCTACCTGCTGCGTGAACACCTGATTCAATTGGACCCCACTCTGCGCATTGAAAATCCCCGTATCGGTCGATCCTTGCCAGACACACTCACCGAAGGTGACATTGAGTGCCTGCTGGCTGCACCTGATACGAGCACTGTGTTGGGCCTGCGTGACCGAACCATGCTGGAAGTGTTGTACGCAACAGGTTTACGGGTGACCGAACTGGTCTCGTTGCGGGTCACTGAGATTAACTTGCGTCAGGGTGTGGTTAGAATTACAGGTAAAGGTAATAAGGAGCGGCTGGTACCTCTGGGTGAAGAGGCGATCAGTTGGGTTCAGCGTTATTTGGATTCGGGGCGCGAGGCGCTGTTGAAAAACAATCTCCACGAGGATATCGTGTTTCCCAGCAGTCGGGGCCAGTCTATGACCCGGCAGACTTTCTGGCATCGCATCAAGGTGCATGCACACAACGCCGGTATTAAGCGTCATCTCTCGCCGCATACCTTGCGCCATGCGTTTGCGACCCACCTGTTAAATCACGGCGCTGATTTGCGCGTTGTGCAACTCTTGCTCGGACACAGTGATTTATCGACTACCCAGATCTATACTCATGTCGCGCAGCAACGCCTCAAAGAGTTGCACCAGACTCATCATCCACGCGGTTAACCGGTTTAAATGACCGTTAACGGAATAAATATGCAGGTACCAGCGGCAACTTGGCGCGGTTGCGGTCTATAATCGGTGTTTACGAGAAAACGGTCTAGTGCTAAGTCTGACATAAGCAGCGTCCGGCAAATACCGCCACCGTTATCAGGGCTGATTTCGAGGAAATATTGATATGCACAAATTGACACGATTTATTGCGGCCCTAGGTTTGCTGGCTGCCTTTTCAGCACTGTTTTCAGCATCCACGGTGCTGGCTATGGATGCGGCGGCCGAT
>JBLHRT010000123.1:0-8105 GCA_047626255.1 Candidatus Azotimanducaceae bacterium | reverse complement strand
ACAGTTTTCTCTTGCACAAACCTCAACAGGCGCGTCTGAACATCGATCGGTAGCTCACCGATTTCATCCAGAAACAAAGTGCCACCCCTGGCCTGGCGTATATACCCCTTGGTTGTCGAGTCGGCACCGGTGTAGGCACCTTTGATACGACCAAAAAGCTCAGCCTCAATCAGGGTGGGGGAAATGGCACCACAGTCAACGGTAACAAAGGGCTGGTCTGCTCTCGGACTCAGTTCGTGCACCGCGTGGCCTAACATTTCTTTGCCTGTACCACTTTCGCCCGTGATCAGTACGGTTGCATCCGTACGTGCAAATTTCTGCACGGCGTCCATCACCAGCTGCATCTCAGCAGATTGGTAAACCAGCTTACTTTGCCTGACCGCCTGCCTTAACTCTCTGACCTCAACGCGCAACTGCTTACGTTCATACTCTTTCTTCGCTAACCATTTTCCTAGCAAGTCAGCGCGGTCGATCGAAACAGCTATTTGGCTGACCAGCGCGGCGAGGAACTCAAGGTCTTTGGCATCAAGCTGGTGGTTTTCGCCGGTCTCGATAAACAAAACACCCATCACCTGCTCTCTGACTTCCAGTGGAATCAGACAACAAGATACTTGCTGATCCTCACCGATGAATGCTGTACGCCGAGAGACACCCACTTGCCCTGCAAGCCGGATAAATGCCGAATCATGCGCTGACATACTGCCAGCACTCACAATATCCGTCTTCGCCTGCCATTCACTGGCGGACAACAAATGAAAATCTGTGGCTTGCCAGACCTGCTGATGACTCACAGATTGCTCCAAGGAAAACAGCGCGACCATGGACGATCTAAAGCTCTGCGCAACCCGACGGGTAAGCTCTCTGCCGATAGCGGTAACCTCACGCTCGGCGGTCACCGCCGACATCAACTCCCAGAGCAAGCTCATATTTCGGTAGTCTTTGATCGCATCTGCGGTAAATATCGCATTACCTTTATCGACGCTGCCTGCAGGCTGACCGCGCAAATCATCATTCCAGAACACGGTACGGGCACCGCCGTTAAGTTTAGCCGTGTTAAGTGCACTGTCTGCACGTCGAATAATTTCCTGACTACTCACGTCGCCGCGCACTGTGGGATCGATGCAACCGCAACCGATACTGAACGTCAAGCGCAAGGCGCCACTAATAAAGTGTGTTGCATTGAGCGTACGCCGAATTTTTTCAACAATGGCCCGAGTACCCGCGGTATCTGTCGCGGGCAAAACGATGGCGAAGATTGCGCCCGTATAATGAAACAACAGATCAGACTCGCGTAACGATGCACGAAGCAAAGTCGCAATTTCACGTATGGATTTATCGCCTTCGGCGCGCCCAAAACGGTGATTGATCTGTTCAAAACAATCAGGGTTGATAAAGATCAGGCTCAAAGGCTGCTTGCGTTGTACAAACTGTTTAATCAGTGCAGCCAGCCCTCGCTCGAGTGCCACGCGACCAGGAAGGTCGCTGACCGGATGACGCAAAACCCGCGACATTTGCCAGTTGGTAATCAACTGGAGTCCCGTGAATATCAAGAAATTGAGTAACCAGTCGGTGAGGTTACGTGGTTTGAGAACGCCACGTATATCGAAATTAGGTAAATCCGCAGATTCTGAAAAGCGCATACCCAGTAATAACCAAGTACCTGCTGACTCCCAGTCTTGAGAGATATAACTGCGGCGCTCACCGACGATGGGATTGACAGCATGACGAGCGAATTCTGCCGGCACCAAAATCAACAGACTGTCCGGGTGACTACCTGGCGCAATCACGCAGTCTCGGCCATCAATACCGACGGGCGCCTCGCGACCACGCAATTGTAATATCGACTGTCGCGCCGCCTCTATCGACATCAACTCCGGCAGGAGCGCGCCCGGTTGTTGGTGAGAAATCATGTCAGCATCGGTGTCGACGATACAAACAGAAGCACCTACGGCGTTACCCAAACGGCTGACACTACCTAAATAATTATCAATAAAGTCCGAATAAACCATGTCATCCCTGAGTCACGAACGCTGGGGTGTAACCTCCACCCTCCCACGCTCTTGTGTGGCACGACATTGCGTGGCCCACTGCACCGGTCGATCCGTGATCGGCTACAGAGTACTGGCCCGACAATTGCCTTCGTTTTATCGCGTTTGTGTCTATCGCTTAACGCTATTACACACTACTCGATCGACAGGCAATGCTTTTGCCAGTATCAGGTGACTACAGGGGCTCATCCCGAGGCTAACTTCCTCTCAAGCAACTCCGATAAACGCTACCTTGGCTTGCATCAAACAAATAGCTGAGACTTTCTGCGCTCATGGGTCGAGCGTACCCAAAACCTTGCGCCGTTTTACACCCCAGTCCTCGTAGATACTCTTCCTGGTCGATAGTTTCTACACCCTCCGCTATAACGCCCAAGTCCAATTCGGTTGCAATGGCGAAAATAGCCGAGACAATACTTTTAGCAACGGCGCTGTCTAGCATGGTTCTAATAAAACTCTGATCGATCTTCACCACATCTAAAGGGCATCGCGCCAGGTTAGCGAGACTCGAATAGCCGGTACCAAAATCATCTACCGCGACTTTGATACCCTGACGACGCAAGTTAGCCAGAGCCATGGTGACATTGGTGCTTATCTGCTGGCGCTCAACAATTTCGATCTCAATGGACTCAAAGCCGATATTTGCACCGGTGATTGCCTCGATGAGTGCCTCAGAAAACCCCGGGTCTTCGAGCTGCACCGGCGACACATTAATAGACATACGTATGTCCCTGGCCCCTGCCTGATGCCATTGCGCTAACTGCAAACACGCTTGCTTCATCACCCACATGCCCAGCGGAACTATCAGACCTGAACGCTCAGCAACATCGATAAAGTCTTCTGGCATCAACAACGTGCCGTCGACATTACGCAGCCTCACCAACGCCTCCAATCCGACGATACGATCCGTATTCATACAATATATCGGCTGATAGAGTAATTCCATGCGGTCGTCCTGCATCGCCTGAATGAGCTCGCCGGTCATCGTCATTCCCAGATGGTGACTAGCCCGCTGATCTTCTATAAAAAACTGGTAATTGCCATGCCTGGCCGAATCAAGTGTGTGCAGTGCGATATGCGCACACCGCAACAGATCCTTTGCATTTCTAGAGTCGGCAGGGAAGCTCGCAATCCCAATATCGATACTAACAGGAACTCTATTGCCCTCATGGCTTTCAAGATAGGAGCAAGCATTTATCAGGCGAATGGCAATATCCTCAACATCTGGCGGGACAGCGACATCGTTCACCATCACCACAAACTCGTCAGGACTGACGTGCACTGCGAAATCACTCTCACGCAGAGAAACCAACAATTGTTTCTCCACCTGACGACCAATCTGGTCACCCGAGCAACCTGCAAAGGTTTCGAGCAACATCTGGTAGCGATTGATTCTGACCGTAAAGATCGCTGCACGCTCGATGCCCTTGAGTGCCTGGGTCAGCAAATTGTCATCCTTAATACGCAGTTGTCTAAAAGCAGACAATGAGATAATACTGGGCAACTTATGAGCATTCTCTTTAATCTGGCTTTCGTTATACGTGCTCTCATTATGCGAGCTCTCGTTGCGAGAGCCCTGAGCCTCTTCTTGTCGCTGGACATCCATATCCATCATTTGAGATTTCCTCATCGTTAGACCACGGAAATTGGTTTGGAATTACTCGTTTTCTACCCAGCTGTTTATTCCCGCAGTATCCAATACGCCGTCCTCCACATCCGCATCAATCGCATCAACACTACTCGCATCAACACTGCTGACATCAACACTGCTGACAGCGACGACGCCAATAGCGTGCGGCACACCAATTACGCCAATCGCCTCTACAGGCTTGGCGACAATCACGACATCAGCAGCAGTGAGATCAGCATTGACAGACGCGGTTTCCAACGTGCTGTTATTCCACATATAGGCGTTATTCCACATATAGGCATTGTTCCACATATAGCCATTATTCCAGAGACTTGAGTTGTTCCAGGTGTAACCATTGTTCCATAAGTAACCCGCATTCCAAGCGTAGCCAACGCCACGAACATAATCACCTTCCCAGGTCATTCCCTTTCGGTTGCCGTTCAGACCATCAATATAAAACTCGCCTGCGTCACTCAACCTCGCTGGTCCGATAAAATGGTCCACACCACTCAAGTCCGTCTGCACGTCTAGGTCTTGGTTCACACAATCGTGCTTGCTGCTCTTGAGTGCACCGTCAACCTTGACCAAACCCGCCCCTTGTTGAAACACGGTGTAGTTATAGTCCTTGTCTCCAACAGACGCCTTAGCAGAAGACATAAGTCGACACTTTACATCGGTATTGGTGAGCGTTGGATCGTCCTGTAACATCAATGCGGCGATCCCTGAAACCACAGCCGTCGCCTGTGAAGTACCTGACATCAGGTAGTAGTTTTCGGTCGTTGGCTCCTGAAATTCGGGATGATTAATAGCAATCGTCGCTTCACTCGACATCAGACCCAGGAGATGCCCACCCTGGGCCACAACATCTGGTTTGACGTGCCCCTCAAATGTCGGACCCGCTGAAGAGAAGCTAACGAGAACATCATCTTTATCGTCGTGGGGTGTGTAACTGTCTGTGATCGCACCGACAGTAATAACATAGGGCACGTTACCTGGCACACCAATGGACATAGGCTCGGGGCCCTCATTACCGGCCGAGGCGACCACCACAATACCTTCCTGCCAGGCAACCATGACGGCCTGCGCCAAAGGGTCATCCCAATAGGTGCTGTTGGGTGGTGAACCGAACGATAGGTTGAGGATGCGAATATCATAGAGCTCACGGTTCTGCACAACCCAGTTGATACCGTTAATCACTTGGGCGTAAGAACCCGCGCCATTTTCGTCGAAGGCTTTAACGCTGATGATACTCGCCTCGGGCGCGATACTGTTGTACTCCCCAAGCGCCGTCCTACCTAAGCTGGCAATGATACTCGTGACGTGCGAGCCATGCCCATTCTCGTCAGTGGCACTGGTTTTGATTTCACCGTCCGCAGCAGTAGCGTCATACTCGGCCTTCAGGCGCGCACCACCAAGCCAAGCCGTCTTGGCAATGCCCGAGTCAATGACCGCAACCGTCACCCCAGCACCGGTGAGGCCGACCTTGTGCGCCTCCAGAGCGCCTGTCTGGCGTGGATAATGCGTATCCAACGCCTCAGACATTTCGAACTCTTGTACTTCTAGGTCATCCGCATTGAGGTAACCATAATGTCGATAGAAGCGTTTGCCGCGCATCGCCTTATCGGCTTTCTTACCTCTAGCCCGCGAGGTATGGCCGTTGCGTTTATTCCACTTTTTCCACTTACCCTGCACTTTTGCCATGCTATTTGCGTAAGTACGAATCCCAGGGCTTTGTTCGAGGGCTAGCAGCTGAGCACTGGTCAAATCAGCCGAGACCGCCTTGATAATCGACAGCTCATGCCCGATCACCCCACCCACTGCGTTCACCGCAGTCCTAGCCGCCGCCGCTGAGGCACCCTGAACAATGCGAGATGTGTATTGCAGTGACTGCGCACTCGCCGAGGTCATGGCAAGTTTCTCAGATAGCAAGGCTTCGCTGTTGAGTTTCACGAGCAAGACGCTGGCGCCCAGGGCGACCATTACGAATGTCCCCAAGACCGTACCGACGATATTTGGTAGCTTCATTGTCATCTCCTTATGACGGGATTTGCAGCGCCATCGCAGCATTGCATCATGAAGGTGTTACTACGGCTTGAATGACGCCAACCGCAACCGACTTTTCCGTAGAAGTAATAAACGCACAAACGGTGCCAACTAACAATCTCATCAGAATTTATGCATATTCTGCTTATAAATCAGCAATCTGACGATCATGCGCGATAGTAAGTGGGGTACGGGAGCAAAATTATGACACTACACAATTTTCACAATTATGAGCTGTATCAATATTTCTTGTGTTCGATAGTCACAATTATGGTTAGTTTGCTGGTTTGTTAATGATGCCGTTAAAGGCCAACATGCAGCCTTTTTATCATAACGCTATCAAACTGAATCAGAAGACGGCGCATCACTCACCAACAAGCGAATTCGTCGCAAGTCTTCAGCGGTATCAATACCGGCAGGCATGGCAACACAAGCAGCCTCAATGTGAATCTGCACACCCTGCCATAGTACTCGCAACTGCTCGAGCTTCTCAACAAGCTCTAGGGGCGCTGGCGGCCACGTCACAAACTGATGCAACAGCGAGACGCGATATCCATAAATACCCACGTGACGCTTGTAAACCTCTTCTGCGGGCAGCTTCAAGGGGATAGTGCCCGACGTAGAAAAATTCTCTCGTGACCAAGGAATAGGCGCACGACTGAAATATAAAGCGCGACCTTCGGTGCTACTCACCACCTTCACGACATTGGGATCAAATACTTCGGTAGGATCATCTATCACTTCAAAAAGCGTCGCCATATCGACAGACTCATTTGCCAGACACGCCGCTACCTGGTCAATCACCGCTGGTGGGATCATCGGCTCATCTCCCTGCACGTTAACGATCAGGCTGTCTGCCGCAAAACCCATGATAGAGGCTACCTCCTGCAAACGATCGGTACCCGAAGGATGCATCGCCGCCGTCATACACACCTGCCCACCAAACCCGTTGACAGTGGCTGCTACCTGTTCGCTGTCGGTCGCAACGATCACCTGCGCAGCACTGCTCTTGCAGGCCTGCTCATAAACTCGCTGGACCATGGGCTTGCCACCGATATCCAGCAAAACCTTGCCAGGCAAGCGTTGGGAGGCCAACCGGGCGGGAATGATGACGGTAAAGTCTGGCATCTAGCGGTCCACCTTCTCCTCGGCGCTCAGAGGCCGAGCCTCTTCTTCTAGCATCACCGGAATATCATCTCGAATAGGAAACGCCAGCGCATCTGTAAAACAGATGAGTTCATTGGCTGTTTTGTCGAATTTCAATTCTCCGTGGCACAGGGGACAGACCAGTATGCTCAATAACTTGCCATCGACTGCCATAACACTCTCCTTTTAGGTGGTACGTTGTTTCGTACTGGATTCATCGCTGCCCTCATCACTGACTTTGGCAGCTAATTGCCGGTCACCAGGTCGCGGGCGTGTCAATTTAACCAACAAACCAGCCCAGAAGGCATCGGGCAAGCTGGCCTCAACCCGCAGATACCAGAACTGCTGATGCAATATGTCAGGGTTCAACAATCTGACTTTCACCGCATCTTTCTCCGTCATAATCACAGGCAAACTATCACCAAACATCAAATCCGTTAGGGTGAAGCTGTGATGATCAGCGAACGCATGCTCGATGACTTCATAGCCAAGGGCGCGCAGCGCCAAGAAAAAACGCTGTGGATTACCAATACCCGCAACCCCGTGCACAGTATGGCCCAGACGCGTCGTCTGCAGGGACTCAACATCATCACTGAGCAAATGTACTAGGTTTTGGGGGACGAGTTGCATGGCCATCGCGGCGCTGGGTAAAACCGGGTGCTCGGGGCCATTCACCACCACAAAATCAACCTCGATTAAGCGTGATGGTGGCTCACGCAGGGGGCCCGCTGGCAGACACTGCCCATTACCGAGCCCGCGCTGGCCATCCACAACCGCAATTTCAACATCCCGATCCAGCGCGTAATGCTGCAAGCCATCATCAGAGATAATCACATCAATCGTGCGCTGGGCAAGCAGGTGCTTCACCGCCGCGACTCGGTCTGGGTCAACCACCATAGGACAACCACTGCGACTCACCAACATCAAGGCTTCATCACCACATTGCATCGGGTCAGTCTGCACCTTAACGTCAAGGGGATAGTGAGCGTCGCCACCATAACCGCGACTAACAATTCCAGGCGTAAAACCCTGACGCTGCAAATAGTCGGCGATAGCCAACACCAGTGGCGATTTCCCCGTGCCACCCAGCGTGATATTACCCACAACAATCACAGGCACTGGCGCCTGCCAGTGACGCGCGGTGTCCTCCAGAATTTTACGTCTACGTAACTGCGCCAAACCTGAAAATAACCAGGCCACTGGCGTCAACACCCGCAGCCAAGGCGCGTCGCGATACCAGG
>JBLHRT010000122.1:0-8152 GCA_047626255.1 Candidatus Azotimanducaceae bacterium | reverse complement strand
AACTTTCAGCCATAATGTTTTCACGGCGCAGGCTGATATTGAGTTTGTCGTACACCGCCTGACAGTGACTGATTGATTCATCGATAAACTGCTGCCACAGGGTTAGGCAATGGCTGTCGCCAGACTGCAGGCGCACCACATATTCTCGGGCTCGGCGGGCAAATTCTGGATCGGATTTGAACAGTTTGCTGGCGGCCATGTAAAACCTTTCCAAGTCTTTTAATTCACTGCCGAGGGTTACGCCCTGTGAGTCTAGCTGGTCCATATAGGCCAGCAGACTGCCAAACTGCGCGCCCCAATCACCCACATGATTGGCGCGGATGACCTGGTGGCCCTGGTATTCCAGGACTCGAGCCGCGGCGTCACCGATTGAGGTGCTGCGCAGGTGTCCGATGTGCATCTCTTTAGCAAGATTCGGCGCCGAGTAGTCGATAACGATTGTTTCTGGTGTTCTGGTCTCGATACCGAGGCGCGGATCTTCGCGCAATTGGGATAGGCTGCCAGCAATAAACGCTGCCGAGAGGTGTATGTTGATAAAGCCGGGACCCGCGACTTCCATGGACTGGGCTGCGGGCAGGTCGATATGTTCAATGATGCTACTCGCTAACTCGCGCGGGTTCTGGCCGAGTTTCTTGGCCGCGCCCATCACACCATTGGCCTGGTAATGGCCAAACTCGGGGCGTTGGGAGTACTTGATGACCGCGGGGTTATCCCCGGCACCGACCTTAAGCAAGGCGGCGCGAACGGCGTGATCGATTAATAATTTAAGATTCATGAGTGCTTATGTCTGAGTGCGTATTTCGGGGCTGCAAAACCCCGCTATTCTAGCGGTTTCGCTATCGTCGCGCCACACTAGCGATTCAGCGAGTATCAAGCAGCGCACGAATGCGCTCACAAAGCACATCGGTACTATAAGGTTTGGAAATAAAGGGTAGGCCTTGATCGGCTACAAACTTGGTATGTATGCCGTTATATTCATAGCCGCTGGTAAATACTAGGCGCATATCGGGAGCCAGTTTACGCATCTCGTGCATGGCCTGCTGGCCGCCCATTCGAGGCATAACGACATCCATAATCACTAGCGATATCTGCTCGTGTCTGGCGGCGAATATGTCGAGTGCCTCTGGGCCATCACGGGCCTCGATCACGTTATAACCGACGCCGCGCAGAATCAGGCGTGCCAGATCTCTTACGGGTTGACTGTCTTCCACTAGCAGCAACGTTTCCGTGCCCCCCATGATTTTCGCTGGCGGCGTCGCTGTCAAAGTGGGTTCGCCCGCGTCACCGGCCGGAAGGTAGATACTAAACCGTGATCCTTGTCCCGGTTGACTATCAACCTGGATAGCGCCCTGATGTTGTTTGATGATGTCATGTACAACCGACAGGCCGAGGCCTGTCCCCAGTCCTTCAGGTTTGGTGGTGAAAAAGGGTTTGAACAGATGTGTGAGGGCCTCGCTGGTCATGCCAGTCCCACTATCGGTAATGATGAGCTGGATATAGGTGCCAGCTGACATTGTCGGATCGGGCGCCTCACTATCACTGTCGATATTGAGCCTGCGGGTGACAATCCGCAGGTGTCCAACATCAGTCATCGCATCCCTTGCGTTGATGACAAGGTTCAAGATGACCTGCTCCAATTGGCCCGGATCTGCGCTGACCCAAGTGGCCTGTGTTGTGGTGTCGATATCAATGTCAATATAGTTGGGCAGCAGGCGACGAATAAGCAGTTCGATGTTGGCGATGACTTGGTTCAGGTCAACGCTGCTGGTCTGGGATACTTGCGGTCGACTAAAGGCCAGTAACTTGTTGGTGAGTTCCGCCGCGAGCTTGCCCGCCAGATGGATTTGGTTGAGGTAGCCATCGCGAGTTGCCTTCTTAATATTCTGCTTCAAGCACAGGTGGGTATAACCGTTGATGGCAACCAACAGGTTGTTGAAATCGTGGGCGATACCACTGGTGAGTTGGCCCACGGCCTCCATCCGCTGCGCAGCTTGCAACTGCTGTTGTAGCAGCGAGCGTTCTGTGTCGCCACGCGTTCGATGAGAGATATCCCGAACGATCACTGTGGTCAGTTGCAAGCCCTGTTGTTGTTGTCGATTTAAGTTTATCTCTACAGGGATCTGCTGGCCATCGCGGTGGCAACCTTGTTGAATTTGCCATGGATACATGCCGCCATTGCGTTGGATGATTGGCGATTTTTCGTCATTCAGTCCGGGCAGTAACATACTGAGCGGTTTGCCAATGAGAGCCTGCTGGTCGTAGCCAAAAATTCGTTGAGTTGCATCATTGGCGACGATGATCTCGTTAACATGACTGACTTGAATGATAGCCTCGGGAGTATGTCTGACGACTGACTCATAATTGGCAGCAGCTTCTGCCACCTGACTCTGCAAATCGCGTATGTGAGAGAGTGATCGAGCTACAATAATCAGTCCATCTTCAGCGTTGCGTTGATATTCAATTTCGGCTGGCAGGGTGTAGCCATCTTGATGTATGAATTCAACTTCAAGCACGGTTGAGCCGCTCGTCTTGACGTTATGGGCGTCGAGTTGATGCATGAATCGTCTGGCGTAGGCCGGCGCCAAAATCTGTGTGATATTCAATGATTGCAGGCGCTTAGGCGTGTAGCCCAACCATCGCTCAATGGAGGGTGTCGCGAATGTTATATGTTGACGATTGTCCAGTACGCAAACGGCCTCGGTCATGTGGCGCGTGATGGTGTCATACTTGTCTTGCAGCAGGTTCGACGCGTGTTGGGTATGCCTGAGATCAGCCCGTATGTCGTTCGTCAACCGGTCACCGCGTAGCCGGGCGTCTGTCTCAATGGTTAGTGCGGCGAGTGTCTGCTGGCGCGCACGTAGTGGCGTTAGCCAGCGTCGCAGGTGATACATTATTGGGCTCGCTGGCCTCAAGCGAATATCGAAGATCGCACCATGTTGCGTGGGTTGTCGTGTGACTGAGGCTATGGGTTGCGTTGAGGGCAAGGCGTCGTGCGGCGTTGCCACAGTCGAGGTCGAGGCCGATGTCGAGGGCTTGGATTTGAGTAGGCTATTGAGTTGGCCTAGAAGCATCTGATGTAAATTTTCACAAGGTAGAAGCCCGGGATTCATATTGATTGTCAGGGTCATGTGGCGAGGTGAGATAACCCTCAAGGCCATGGTGCATGGTAGAAATTGACTAAAGATTCCCGCCGCACCAAAAATCAGTTCATAGCTGTCCTGAATGCGAGGCATAGACTGGGCCATGGCGCAGAAGGGCTGGAAATGGTGGCTTTGCCAAGATTTCTGGCCGACATCGACCAGGGCAGCGTCACTTAAGTCCTCAGTTAGTGATGCTATCAGGCGTCTGAATTCGGGCCAGGCAATAAAGGCGGCGGGTTGCTGGAGAAACGCGAAGGTGCTGTCCGCGATCTCACCAGAATCGTCAAGCTCGGGTCGGCGGTTAAGTCGCCAACGGATTAGCCAGTCGAGATGATGGCGGCCAACAATAGCGTTTTTCTGCTGTATTGTCTGATGTATAGCCTGCTGGGTAGTCGCAGGCAGGCTCAGCTGATCTTTTATCTCATCCATGAGGTAACGTGATCTTCGAGAAGGGGTGACCGCCAATATTGTCTGGCGACATGCGGGGGTGCAAGGAACGACAGACAAGCCGTCAGTTTTTGAGGATCAGGCTGGTTTGTCGAGCAAGTCTTCCGCTCGTTGGCATAGCTCTGGGTAGGTAGGTAATGCTTGGGCACCCCTTTCGTTAAGGCTGTAGACTCCCCTGGACACGCGGTTAAACCAGCCGTAATGGTTGTCGCCGAGTATTTTTTGGGTCTTGTCACCGGTGCCGATAACACGCAGCGCGCGCGTCGCAAGAGGGCCGTGACGGCGCAGACAGCAGGCGATGAAGACAGCATTCTCTCGGTAGGCGGTTATCAATTGCTGTCGGCTGACGCCCCCCGTATTGTAACTAGCGGAGCGGCCGCTGAGCTCTTGCTGAATAGCCTTAAGTTTTTTGTTGCTGCGTGTGCCGGGCTTTACGGGTGGCGCCTTGTCTTGCAATCCTCCGGGGGGATCAAGTTCGCGGATCACGCGGGGGCCCAGAGGACCGAAGGTAACAAGCAGTAGGCCAAGTTCCAGACGCCGCAGTATGTTGACCACTCCCTTCCATTGACGGCTACGTCTGTTGGCGATTTCGGGAATTGCCACATAGATATTGGTTGTGATTGCCTGGCGGGTAGTCGCCTGTATTAGCAGGGTCAGGTTGATGCTCTTTTTCAACTCGACGATCAGTAGGTGCTCATCTTTACTGGCAACCAGGTCGCAATCTTTGACCTCCGCCTGCACGGTAAAGCCATACTCTTGCAGATAGGCTTTGACCGGCGCGTAGAGGTCAGATTCACGCATCTGTTAGCTTACCGATCACTTTGGGGTAGTTGCGCGAGCAGTTTTGCATACAGCCCACCGAAGCCGCTATTGCTCATGATCAATAAGTGCCAGTCGCCGGGCGCGTTGATGGTCTTCAGTGCTTGAGTAATGATGTCGTCAATGTTGCCGAATATCTGGGTGTTTGGCTGCTCGAGATTGCTGGCCATGTCCCAGCCTGTATTGGCAGGCTGAAACCAGATGACCTGATCCGCATCGATAACCGAGGCCTTCAGCGTATGTTCGTGAGTACCCTTGCGCATGGTGTGCGAACCCGGCTCAATAACAGCAAGAATCTTCGCCTCGCCGACCTTGTGGCGTAAACCAGCCAAGGTCGTTGTGATGGCTGTGGGGTGATGGGCAAAATCCTCATAAACCGTCAGGGACGTGTACGGTTGCTCGCTGGCGACTGTCTGGGGCTGTGCGGCTGACTGATAGATCACCTCCATACGGCGTTTTACGCCTTTGAACTCATTCAGCGCAGCGCAGGCGACAGCAGGCGTAACACCCACATGCCTGGCCGCCCCGATGGCCGCCAGGGCGTTGTACATATTGTGGTTGCCCGTCATTGACCAGTCCACGACGGCAACCGGTACCTGATCTAGTGTCACCTGAAAGCGGCTGGCATCAGCAGACAATAATTTCCCTTGCAGGTCGGCACCTGAGCCCGTTGCATCACCATAGCTCAACCTTGGCGTCCAACAGCCCCGTTGAAAGACGTCTTCAAGGTTCTCGTCCTCCATCGGATGGATAATCAAGCCGCTGGCGGGCAGGGTGCGCAGCAGTAGGTGAAACTGATTTTGGATCGCATCAAGATCGGGAAAGATATCGGCATGATCATATTCAAGATTGTTGAGGATCACGGTGCGGGGCCTGTAGTGCAGAAACTTGGAGCGCCGATCAAAGTACGAGGTGTCATACTCATCTGCCTCGATGACAAAGAACGGGGTCTCGCCGAGGCGTGCGGATTCGCCAAAGTTGGACGGCACGCCGCCCACCAGAAAGCCCGGGGCCATGCCCGCATACTCGAGAATCCAGGCGACCATACTGGTGGTGGTTGTCTTGCCGTGGGTGCCAGCCACGGCGATGACCCAGCGGTCAGGCAACAGGTAGCGGCCAAGCCATTCGGCGCCGGAGGTGTAAGGGATGCCTTGGTCGAGCACGTATTCAACGGCCGGATTACCGCGGGGCAAATTGGCATTGCCGATCATCACCAGATCGACATCCGAGGGAATGTTCTCTGCGATCAAGCCTTCGCCGATTTCGATTCCCGCTTGCCGCAGTTGATCGCTCATGGGCGGATAGACGTTGCTGTCGCAGCCACTGACCTGATGCCCCTGCTGCTTGGCTAGCAAGGCGATACTGCCCATCAGCGTGCCGCAGATGCCGAGAATATGAACGTGCAAATTAAACGCTCCTTTTAAGTGTGTGGTTGGGTGAGCAGATAGATGAACGGCTTATGTGGCCAGCTTAAGTCAGTGGCGGCGTAGGAAATAATGCCTGGGAGGCGATGTTGGTTAATAACTCGAGGGTAAAGGCAATAGCCACGCCCTGAAAAATACTGATATCCATTGCTCGATGAAAGATGAAGCCAACGATCGCCATCCACCAGAAGAAGATGACCCAGAACGCTGATTCGGCCAACATTTCCAACATGGGTATATCAGACCTCATCAAGAGTAGGTTGATGACCATCAGAAACAGCAGAATGATGGCGTTAGTGCCAAACAGGGCAGTGAGAGTGGGGATAACACGCCCCACGTATTTTTTGAACCGCAGGATGCCGTAGACCAGCCCCACTTCGACCAGTACGCCGATCAGCAAGCTGCCCACCAGTGCGCCAAGGGTCAGGCTCGGGCGCGTTACATTGATAGAGATAAACGCGATCACCAGGTAAACGCCTAGAGCCATCGATACGACGGGCAGGGTGGCGGGCAGTTTCTCGGGCCCGACGCGTAGTAGGCACATTTGCCAGAAGTAATGAACGATTTTTAGCATGGTAGCGATTATCACTGATAATGAGTGCTGCGTACAATCGCTGATTTGCTAATGTGAGTAAGCATTTACTTCAAACAAGGCATTGTAAAGCTGTTAGTGATACTTGATCTATATCAATCACTGACCCATAGAGGCTGGATAGGATGCACGCCTATTGACCCTAGGGTAACCAGTTTGTCCGGCTACCAAGAAAATGAGTAACAACAAGACGCCTCTTCTAGCCGAGTGATAAGACATGCCAGAACAAATTCCGAGTCATCCTGTCTATAATTATCAGGTCGTACGTCAATTTGCCATTATGACGGTTGTCTGGGGAATCGTCGGCATGCTGGTTGGGGTCTTGATCGCCGCGCAGCTCGCCTGGCCGGTCATGAATTTCAACAGCGAGTATCTGCATTTTGGTCGCCTGCGCCCGCTACATACCAATGCCGTGATCTTTGCGTTCGGTGGCTGCGCCCTGATGTCTACTTCCCTGTATATCGTGCAGCGTACCTGTCAGGTGCGGCTGATCTCTGATGGGCTAGCGGCTTTTGTGTTCTGGGGTTGGCAGCTGGTCATCGTACTGGCCGCCATTACTCTGCCTATGGGGCTTACCACCTCCAAAGAGTATGCCGAGCTTGAGTGGCCAATCGATATCCTTATCACTGTGGTGTGGGTCGCCTATGCCATCGTGTTCTTCGGCACAATTGCGAAACGAAAGACGCGCCATATCTATGTGGCGAACTGGTTCTTTTCTGCGTTTATTATCGCGGTCGCGATACTACATATTTTCAATAGTCTGGCGGTTCCCGTGACGCTGACGAAGTCCTACTCGATCTATTCAGGCACCATCGACGCCATGGTCCAGTGGTGGTACGGGCACAATGCCGTGGGTTTCTTCTTGACGGCCGGATTCCTGGGCATGATGTACTACTTTGTGCCGAAGCAAGCTGACCGACCCGTGTATTCATATCGACTGTCGGTGGTGCATTTCTGGGCGTTGATAGCAATTTACGTCTGGGCCGGGCCCCATCATCTGCATTACACAACGTTGCCTGACTGGGCCCAGAGCTTAGGTATGGCTATGTCACTGGTGTTGTTGGCGCCATCCTGGGGCGGCATGATTAACGGCATCATGACCTTGTCGGGCGCCTGGGACAAACTTCGCACCGATCCTATTCTAAAGTTTTTGGTGGTTTCGTTGTCCTTCTATGGCATGTCGACCTTCGAGGGGCCGATGATGGCCATCAAGTCTGTCAACTCCCTATCGCACTTCACGGACTGGACCATCGGTCATGTTCATTCTGGCGCGCTGGGCTGGGTGGCCATGATTTCTATCGGCGCCATGTATCACCTCATACCGATACTCTACGGCCGTAAACAAGGTGAAATGTACAATGAAAAATGGATCGACCTGCATTTCTGGATGGCGACCATCGGTACGGTACTGTATATCGCATCGATGTGGGTCAATGGCCTGATGCAGGGTTTGATGTGGCGCGCGGTCAACAGCGACGGCACCTTAACCTACAGCTTTGTAGAATCTGTCGAGGCGAGTTTTCCTGGTTATGTTGTGCGCTTTTTGGGTGGCGGCATATTTTTCGCAGGCATGGTGGTGATGGCCTGGAATGTTTGGAAAACCGCGAATATGCCTAAGCCGGAACGTGTGGAGGTGCCCGCATGAACAATTTCATCGAGAAAAACATCGGTGTGATGATGCTACTGATATTGATTGCTGTCAGCTTTGGTGGGATCGTCGAGATTATTCC
>JBLHRT010000121.1:0-8190 GCA_047626255.1 Candidatus Azotimanducaceae bacterium | reverse complement strand
ACCTTTTGGTCAGCATCCCGGTCGCAGACCTGGCCACGAATCAACAAGTTATAGACCGCGCCACCAGGACCGCCAGCCGTGACCTCTGCGGAGAATAGCTCGATGCCACCGGTTCGTAGTCGTTCAATCTGTTGGGTCAAGGCGTCAACCAACGCGGTATGCTGGGCAAGCCCTGCGAGGCTCTGGGGCCCAGCGCCAATACCGAGTGCCGCCTTAAGTTCAGGAGCCAGTACAAGCACATCCTGCGCAAGATCATACTGCCAAGATGTGGCAAGAAGAGCTGTAGCCAAAAGAGGCGCGCCATCAGGAATGGCAACTTGCTGATTGGGCAACACATGAACAGTAATAAGAGCGCCAGCGAAGTTATTCTCGTGATCAAACATGGGATGCAACTCCCAACGATGGCCATACGCGGCGACAAGATCAACCACCTCACCATCAGCCACCATCTGCGCAAACCCTTGCAACACGTCAGGGTACTCGGCAAACAACGTTTGCATAGTCGGGAGATCAAATGTGCCAAGCCAGCGCTCAGCCGCCGGGCTCATATAGATACAAAGGGACTCCCCATTGATATCAAATAGAATTTCGTCATTGTCAGTGCTTGGCTCAAGCGTGGGTTTATCTGTCATAACCGATGGTCTCCCCTACGAGTAAAGTCAGATGTGCCTTAGCTTTTTGCGGCAACCATTCTGCGACGGGCCTTCAATAGGTATTTGATAGGCAATCAATAGGCGTTCGATGGGCCTTTTATAGATTATGCCATAGTGGCTATAGTGCTCTCAACATATCCCCGCGGCAATGCCGCGAGAAAATCAAATCTTTCGAATCGAGTGGAATTATGCCACCCTATCTATTAGTAATCCGCCTTTTGTAAACTCCAAGGAACACACCATGCAAATCAAAGATAAAGTCGCGGTCGTCACTGGCGCCGGCAGCGGTATTGGCCGAGCCATGGCCAAACGTTTTATCAAAGAGGGGGCGCGGCAGGTCGTTATCGCTGATCTGCATGCTGAACCGCTCAATGAGTTAGCCGAGTCCATCGGTGCCCGAGCGATCACTACCGATGTCGCAGACGAGCAAGCGGTGATCAATCTGATACGGACTACTGAGCAGGACTATGGACAAATTGACTTACTCTGCAATAACGCCGGCATTGGTGTCGGTGGTGGCCCCGAGACGCCCAATGATGACTGGCAACGGATCTGGGAAATCAATGTAATGGCGCATATCTATGCCACTCGAGCCGCCCTCCCCGACATGCTCCGACGAGGCGACGGCTACCTATTGAACACCGCATCAGCTGCGGGCCTGCTGACCCAAATTGGCTCAGCGCCCTATGCCGTGACCAAGCATGCCGCCGTAGCGTATGCCGAATGGTTGGCGGTCACCTACGGTGGGCGTGGCATCAAAGTATCGGCATTGTGCCCACAGGCGGTGAATACCGCTATGACGGCCAATATCGAGGGCGGCGGCGTGGCGGGCGTAGACGGCATGATGGAGCCAGAGGAATTATGCGATTCGGTGATCGAGACCCTCGCCGCAGAAACATTCCTCGTGCTACCCCACAAAGAAGTACTCACCTATATGCAACGTAAGACGACCGACTATGATCGCTGGATTAAGGGTATGCAGCGCCTTCAAACCGCCTATGGGACGGATGTCTTTGGTGATTGAAATCACGCGCCAAGAGACTATACTCCTGTTAATGCCTAGATAACCATCAAATAGACAGCGCCGATTTGAGTTCAGCTTGCGGGCGCTTTACAAATACAGCTAAAGAGTAGGGAACCTGCTTTAGCGCTAGCTGAGCAGGTTTTTTATTGGGAGACGCTCCACCATGCCACTGAGGATTCCAGACGATTTACCCGCCTCTGCGATACTGCAGCAGGAAAATATTTTCTGTATGTCCGATAGCCAGGCGCAGCATCAGGATATACGGCCGCAGAAAATACTGCTGCTCAACCTGATGCCTAAAAAGATCGACACTGAGATACACCTCATGCGGATGCTGTCTAACACGCCGCTACAGGTGGATGTCGAGCTGATGCGAATCTCTGACCGTCCCTCCAAAAATACGCCTATCGAGCATATGGACGCCTTTTACAAGGATTTCAACCAAGTCGCCAATAACAAGTACGACGGCATGATTATCACCGGCGCGCCCCTCGGCCAGGTACCCTTTGAAGACGTCTATTTCTGGGATGAAATGACGCGCATTATGGACTGGACCCTCACCAATGTGACGTCAACCATGTACTTGTGCTGGGGCGTTCAGGCCGCCATGTACCATCTGTATGGCGTTGATAAGCGCGTCTTGCCAAAGAAGATTTCCGGGGTCTATCCGCATCATCTGGTCAAGCCTCATTCACCGATCGTGCGTGGCTTTGATGATCTTTTCGATGCGCCGCACTCGCGCTATGCAGAAGTACCCACCAATGATATCCAGCAGATCCCTGAACTGGAAATCATCGCCGCCTCTCGCGTCGCGGGCGCCTATGTGATTGCCCGTAACGATGGCCGCCAGCTGTTTGTCACGGGTCACTCTGAATATGAACCTTTATGCCTGAAGAACGAGTACGAACGTGACCTGGCGGCGGGCCTGAAACCAGAGATTCCAGAACACTATTTTCCGGGTGATGACCCCCAACAGGCACCTATCGTCAACTGGAAAAGTCATGGCAACCTGCTGTTCTCAAACTGGCTGAATTATTATGTCTACCAGCTAACCCCCTTCGATATGGACAAGATTGGCACGCATCTTGGCGAGAGCCAGATGCGAATGGTCTAAACAGCAGATTCGCGACTCAGGAAATATGGGACTACACTTCAAGAAAAACTGTGACAGCACTGGACTATGGCATGAAACGACTCGAACTGGTTGACTCCACTAAATTCAATGACATAATCAACAAAATCAGCTTCTTCGATGACTTCTCCGAGGATGAGAAAGAACTGTTAGCGGGCTTTCACTCCCAATTCTTTGTGGCTAAATCTGGCACTCATATCATCGAACAAGGAGGTAGTGACCAGTCTTTCTATATCATTCTCACCGGTCAGGTATCAGTCCAGCACGCTAACTCAGACACACACCTGGCTGTACTGAACCCTGGCGATTTCTTCGGCGAGGTTTCATTCCTGACAGATCGAAAGCGCACGACCTCCATCGTCGCTGAATCAAAGTCTATCCTGTTTGAGATTGACAAAACTACGTTGCGCAGCCTCCCCCCCAGCATCCGCGAAAAACTCAAAGACAACATCATCCAGGTACTGGTGGTACGCCTCGACCAGATGAATCAGCGGGTTGCAGAACTCACTCAAGCCGCAGCATCCTAGTTATCTGAACAGCTTTTCGGAATAGTCATACGAATATTCGACTGAGCTGTTATCTAAACAATCCTATAAATAGTTATACAAAGAGCCAACATCGCAGTCACCTGAACTGACGACGGTCATCCTAAATCACTTATCCTCAATAAAGAGGGCTCGTCACTGACAACACACCGGCCCCTGAGGCCCATAATTGCCGGCAGTACGGTCAAAATCGACACCAAAGGCGTGCTGCTCATCGACATCTCATGTCACGACGGTTGATTCGGTGTTGATGCACCCTACCAATAGCCTCCGCACCTCGAGCACGGTACCGATGTACCGAGTGAATATGAACCCACTACGACTCAAGACCATGGACAAACCGCCACCCATCAAATTAGCATAGGCGCCGAGGTAATGTCACAAGAGTGCAGGATCATGCGTGCCAACATACTATTACTTATCGCTATCAGCTTGCTGCCATTGCAGGGGTTAGCTTGGGGCGCCACCGGTCATCAGCTTGTCTGCGCCATGGCCGAGCAGCAGTTAACACCCGGAGCGCGCCAGTGGCTGAACGCCCTTCTGGCCGACGGCTCAGTGCTGGATAGAGGCTCGATGCAAGGTAAAAGCTCGATGCAAGGTAAAAGCTCGATGCAGGATAACAGCCCAATACAATCCTTCGCCGATGCCTGCCTGTGGCCTGATACCGCTCGGCACTCTACTCACATCGGCAGCTACGAGCAGCACTTTATCAACGTACCAGCATCTGCCACGAGCATTGATTTAGCACGAGATTGCCCTGCCATGGATTGTAATGTCATTGGCGTCCGTCGCAGCCTGGTGTATCTCGCCCAACCGACCGAAAGCTCTCGAGAGCGAGCTCGACAGGCCGCAGCCCTACGTTTTTTGGCGCATTTCATCGGTGACCTGCATCAGCCATTACACGTCGGCCAACCCGAAGACTGGGGCGGCAATAAAATCCGCGTCAAATGGCTCGGTGAAGCCACTAACCTGCATACCGTGTGGGACTCAAAAATGATTGAACATGCCGGCATGACTTACCCCGCCAGCCTGCAACCACTCTTACAGCAGGCCTCCCAGAAGACCGACACATCCGTCGCCGTCATGCCCTGGTTGACAGCGTCTCTGAAGCTCGCCCGCGAACGCGCCTATCGCGACCAACATGGCACCCTTATCACCAACGGCACCCAACTAGGTGAAGCCTATCAGACGAGCAACGCCGCCCTGATAAACACACAACTCATACTCGCCGGTCAGCGGTTAGCAAATCTCATTAACCAACTCGCTGATGGCACGTTAACCGTCGCTAATATTCCACAACGGGTTTTTGGCGAATAGTTATGGGGTCAGTATAGTTATGGGGTCAGAGTAAAGCGTTGCGCTGAGGACTAGCTTTCGCTTGAGTCGTTAGTAGCGTTGGCACGTCGTGTCAGCGGAAAGATCAACGCCAGCCACAAGCCCGTGGCTGCAAAGGCGATAGCAAGATAGTAGTTAGCCATCAATACACCCACGTTTTGTAAACCAACAATAACGACTGAAGACGCACCCTTCCCCGTTCGATAACCGAACACATCAATAATCTCTTTCGCGCGATAACGTTCGTCAAACGACAACGGAACATACAATATTTCTTTGGCAGCACGAAAGATCGAGTAATCAAACGCCTTGAATAGAAAGAATGCCAGACCTACCGTCATGACATTAGGCTCAATTAATGCGGCCGTAATGGCGGCGAAATGAATCATAGGCATCAATATATGTACCCAGCGCAACCCAACAAAACTCAACGCCAGCGGCGTGACGATAAACTGTAAAACCAGCACACTGGTGTTAAGCGTACCGAAAAACCACCCCTGAAAAGCCGTCTCGGCATCCGCATCACCCTTGAACTGCATTGACAGCAGGCTCTGAAATTTATAATCCAGCACTGCCGCAACCAACTGCGACGACAGAACAATTGCCAACAGATAAGCCAGAGTGGGATTCTCTTTAAACAGATGCCAGCCCATCGTGCCGCGCTTGGTTGTTGTGGCGACTGGCTGCTCGGGTTCACCAAACAGGGAGTAACCCAGATTCGATACCAGAGCGGCGGGGATACAAGCAAATGCCGCGAGCAAAATCATAGTCTCCGTACCGTACTGCGCAGCAGTGATGCCCACCAAGTTGCCGCCAATGGCACCTCCCAGGCCCGCAATACCCGTGACAGGTCCATTGATTTTTTTTGCTGAACTCGGCGAGACCGACGAATTAATATAGCTCCAGTACTGCTCAATGAGCAAAACGATATAGAACTCTTTGAGCAGAAACAGAATCGGCGTGATCCATTTGGCACCCGTCAGCAACACCAAATAACAGGCCAGTATCAGTAGACCCGATCCCAGGGATGTCACCAGCAGGGTTCTGCGCGGCCCCAGCACATTCAATAAGTAGCTGTACAACCAGACACCCAGAAAAACCACCGCAGGCATAGCCGCCATCACCAGCGGTAGCTTGTCCGCGCCATAGGCTGTCTTGAACAAGACAGTGGAAGCTGAGCGAATAAACTCATAGCCCGCCAGAGTGAACATCGCCGAAAGCGACATGAACAGCGCGACCTTGTAGTCTCTCGGCACATTCATTGAGTTTTCTTCATAGATGTCAACGTCTTTTGATTGGCGCAACACGGCACCAACTCGCTCGACTTGCGAACGGGTGCATTGATAAGATCCAGGCGACGTGCAGAGGGCTGAGGCATTAAAAAATCAGTATGAATAACAAACAAGAGGTCCATTGTAGCCAAAGTCTGACGGTGAAACATCCGACTTTTACCGGGATGAGCCCTGTACGCTTTTGTCAGCCTGAATTGATCTTGACAAGCCATCTTGAACCCCGCAAATTGCGTTTTTTCATGCCATCAGGATCTGCTGCGCTCATGACTAAGCCCGTCAATACACCCGATAATAAACCGGTTGTTAAACCAAACAATCCACGCTTCTCTTCAGGCCCCACATCAAAACGACCGGGTTGGTCACTCAGCGTCTTGCCGACCACCAGTCTAGGCCGGTCGCATCGTGCCCGTGCTGAAAAAGCAAAGCTCGAAAAGGTTATTGAGCTCAGCAAACAATTACTCGGCATGCCCGACGATTACCGGCTGGCCATCGTTCCGGGCTCGGACAGTGGCGCCTTTGAAATGGCGATGTGGACCATGCTCGGTGCGCGGGGTGTTGATGTATTGTCCTGGGAAAGCTTTGGTCAAGGCTGGCTCTCGGACATCAACAAGCAACTCAAACTCGATGACGTCAGGGATCTCGGTGCGGCCTATGGTCACTTACCCGACCTGAGTCAGGTCGATTTTGATCACGACGTCGTTTTTACCTGGAACGGCACAACCTCTGGCGTGCGTGTACCGAACGGCGACTGGATAGCCGCCGACCGCGCCGGCTTAACTTTGTGTGACGCAACCTCAGCAGCTTTTGCTATGCCTCTGGACTGGTCCAAGCTAGATGTCGTGACCTGGTCCTGGCAGAAGGTATTGGGCGGTGAGGCAGGTCAAGGTATGATTGCCCTGTCACCCCGCGCCGTTGCTAGACTGGAATCATATACACCCGCCTGGCCGCTACCAAAGATATTTCGCCTAACCAAGGGTGGCAAGCTCATCGAGGATATTTTCAAGGGTGCTACTATTAACACGCCATCGATGTTGGCGGTCGAGGACCAACTCGACGCGCTTAACTGGACGAGTGAGATTGGCGGCCTAGCCACCTTAATTCAACGCAGTGAAGCGAACCTGCAGGTGATTGATGTCTGGCAGCAGTCATCGAACTGGGCGTCATTCCTGGCAGACGATCCTGCCACGCGCAGCTCAACCTCTATTTGTCTGAAGATGGTCGACCCGTGGTTTAACGACCAGGCGGCCGCGACCCAGACAACGATCATTAAGAAAATCGCCAGCATACTCGAGGCCGAAGCGGTGGCATTGGATATCAGCAGCTATCGTGATGCGCCTCCCGGCCTGCGTATCTGGGGCGGCGCCACAGTAGAGACGACTGATATCCAAGCGCTTTTACCGTGGCTTGACTGGGCCTATGACGTGGTTGTAGGTCAAGTCAAAGCCAGCTGAGCGATTAATTGTCGCCGTGATTGTATCTATGTAAACAAATAGCACTCGAAGGCAGGAGCCTGTGATATGAACCCATTGAATGAGATAGCGACCGGCCTTGCGTTTCCCGAGGGCCCTATTGCCATGGCAGATGGCAGCATCATTTTGGTGGAGATTCAACGCGGCACACTCAGTCGCGTTCAGCCAGACGGCACCACTACTGTGATCGCAACGCCGGGCGGTGGGCCTAACGGCGCGGCAATCGGTCCCGATGGTCACTGCTATCTGTGTAATAATGGCGGCTTTGAATGGCACGACCGAGCCGGTCTGACATTTCCGGGCAATCAACCCGATACGTATAGCGGCGGCAGTATTCAGCGTGTTAATTTGGCGAGCGGCGACGTTGAAACCGTTTATACCCACTGCGATGACCAGCCGTTATGTGGTCCCAACGATATAGTTTTTGATCAACAAGGTGGATTCTGGTTTACCGACCATGGTAAGAATCGACCCCGTGATAAGGACCGAACAGGTGTTTACTACGCGACGATTGACGGTAACAGCATCCAGGAAGTGATCTTTCCCCTGGAGGCCCCGAATGGCATTGGTTTATCGCCCGACGAGTCTGTGTTGTATGTCGCGGAGACACCCACGGGCAGACTCTGGGAGTTTGAGTTACAAGAACCTGGCAAACTCAAAGGACCACGCCGCATGTTGGCGCAGATTCCCGACTATCATATGTTCGATTCTCTGGCCGTCGACAGCGAAGGGAATGTTTG
>JBLHRT010000120.1:0-8244 GCA_047626255.1 Candidatus Azotimanducaceae bacterium | reverse complement strand
CCGCTGGCAACCCTTTGAGCGGCAATTGGCGCCGCTTGTAGAGGCCTTGCAACGTTTTGGCTGTCTCGACTGATTAGGCGGCGGGGGTAGGCGCGCGGCTAGTCGGGTATCTCTGGAAACTGACGTTGATCTAACCACTGCTGTCGGGCGCTGAAGCTGCGCTTTATCGCCTGCTGCTCAATAGTCGTCAGGTCTGGGTGCCAGATGGAGAAAATGAGCACGATGCGCTCACTTTCGCTGGCGTTACAGGCTTCATGAATAAACGTATCATCGAAGACGGTGACCTGTCCGGTGTGCCACTGACGGGTTTCGTCATCCACGCGTAGCCAACAACCTTCGGGAATGACTAAGGGTAGGTGAACGGTCAAGCTGTGATTCGATTGACCATAGTGTGGTTTGATATGTTGGCCGGGGCGCAGCAGCGAAAAAAATACTTCAAAAGGGTTGTCATCAAGGCCGTACAGTGGCGCTTCCGCGAGCGCGGCGAGGGTTTTAGGAAAGTGCCCGCTCAGCGCTGTATTGGCAACGCCGCCGGCAAACAGATCCAGAGCGGTCCAGTTGAGGGAGCCTGCCAGCGATGCGAAAGCCTCGTCGAATACAGTATCGGCCGCGAGATAGGGGCGGCCCTGTGCTCTGATCTCGGGTAACGCCAAGAGTAATTCCTGCTGAACCTCTAAAGCGGCTGTCTGCAGCCGCTGAACCCATGGCCAGTCGCCGGGATCAGCAAAGCCCTTGGCGGGCAGTTCTGGTAAATAGAACAGCTGCGGTTGTTGATGCGCTTGACGAAATTGAAACGCCAGGTGATGGGTGCGAGTCCATATGGCTGAGGCCACACGCTGACAGTGGCTGTCGCCGCCGACTGACTGTTCGTGCAACGCCGTCAAGTGCCCACGTAGGGCCTGGCTAGCCGCGCTTGAGCGTTGTTGTGATTCAGCTGACTGCTGATTTGACCGCCACAGGTACAAAATACCTTCGTCGAGATCTGCGCCCAGGGAATACAGTTCGACCGCTGCGCTATGGTAACCCTGCTGCTGCAAGCAATAGCCGGCAAAGAGATAGGCCGTCGGGTTTGTCGGCGCGAGGGTCAAGCACTTTAGGTAAGCGTGGCGGGCGCCGCTCGGGGTGCCGATTTGTTCTTCAATCACGCCCAGCCGATAGTGGGCCTCAGCATCATTGGGGTATTGCCCACACAGTGATTGCAACAGGCTCAGGGCTTGCTCGTGAGCGCCTTGTTCGAAAGCGCGGGCTATCTGCTGGCGAATCAAATCGATATGCGTTGGCATGGATGTGAATGAGCTCTAAAAAGGCAATCGTCGTGTGTAATGATAAGCGTTTGGCGATCAGCCACAAGCCTATTTTGCCGTAGCCTCGGGTTCTTGATCCGCGGCCATTATGCTATGGTGCGGCTTTCGGAATGACGGCAGTCTAAAGAGCTCAATATTATGTTTAATTTCCAGGATCGGCTGATAAGCCCTGCTATTGATCAGGTTGCTTTAGCTCAAGAGCTCTCCACTTCGGGTTCGCTGTTGATTCCCCACTTCCTCGAAGAGTTTGCTGCGCAGGAAACGTTTGCTTGTCTTGATCAGCAAGTTGGCTGGGAGATGGCGTATCGCAACGGCCCTGAGGCCATGACGAAAACGGCTGCGCAGTTGTCTGCCATGACGGCCGAGGCGCGTCAGGCGTTTCATGGCGCGGTCATTGAGCAAGCGCGGCGCGAATATCAATTTGCTTACTTTCGTTATCCCATGATTGATGCGTACACGAATAAGTGGGAGCCGCCGTTGATGCTCAATGCTGTGCTCGAATCGATTAACAGTGCTCAATCTTTAGATTTTTTTCGCGCACTTACAGGTGATAGTCAGGTGCGCAAGGTAGAGTTGCAAGCGACCTACTATGCGCCAGGGCACTTTTTGAAGCGTCACGACGACAGTGCCACCACGGGCGATGATCGTCGCTATGCCTGTGTCATTAATCTGACCAAAGATTGGGAGTCTCACTGGGGTGGACTGCTGCAATTTGTTGACGAGCAGAACGTGACGAACACACATGTGCCGACGTTCAATAGCTGTAGTCTGTTCAAGGTTCCTCGTGAGCATCAGGTGTCTTATGTGGCGCCTTTTGCAACGCGACCGCGCTATGCGCTAACGGGTTGGCTGCGAGCAGATTAACCCAGCCATGTAAGAACATTGATGTAGGACGCCGGCTCTAGCCGGCCGATAATAGTGGAGAGTAAAGCGTGACAGACGACACACAGACGAATCCCGCAATAGAGATGGGCGGTAAGAAATTTCTTTACCATCAGCCCGAGGTGTTAATGAACGACGCTCATGGTTTGATGGGTATCACGCCGTCTGATCGGCCGTTTGATTTTGTAAAAAACGAGCGCGCAATACCACTCACCATGGTCGAGATCAGCAGTGCCCAGCGATATTATCCGCTAGTGTTTTCCGATATGGAGAATCCTGTACCTTTGGCGGTGGTGGGCTTGCCCAGCAGCAGTAATTTGTTTGTCAACGAACAAGGCCAATGGGACCCGGAATACTATGTGCCATCTTATCTGCGTTGTTATCCGTTTGCGCTCGCGGCACAGGACGATGGTAGTCGGGCACTGGTGTTGGATCGTGCATCGACAACGATAACCGAAAATGCCCGTTATCCCTTTTTTGTCGACGCTCAACCTTCCGCTGAAATAAACGCAGTGCTGCAGTTCGTTGGTGAGTATGAGCAAGAGCGCAAGCGTACGACTGAGTTTTGTCAGTTGTTGGTCAAGCATGATGTGCTGTCGCAACTGCAGGCCAATTACAGCGTTGAAGGATCTGATGAGCAACAGGTACTGGCGACCTATGTGGGGATCGATGTGAATAAGCTCAATGCCTTGGATTCGAGCGTCATCAACGAGCTGCACCAGTCTGGCTGGCTGGCGCCGATGTATCTGATGCACTATTCCATGCAGTGCTGGCGGTCTTTGCGATTGCGCGGCGAGGCACAAAATCCCTAGTCGGCATGGTTGAGTCGCAGGCTGCTTGGCGTCTCAGCTTCTTAAGGGGGTTAACGTGAATATTAATAATACCCTGGGTGCGGCGCTAAGCGCTTTTAATGTCGGTGAATATGAGCAGTCCCGTGGGCTGCTCCACAAGGTGTTGGCAGCTGACGCTCGTAACCAGCCGGCGCTTTGGGGGTTAGTTCGCGTGTGTGATGCGTTGGCCAAAGCGGATGATGCTATTGGCTATTTGCGCCAGCTGCTGCTGCTGTTACCCGATAGCCTAGCGGTGCTTGATGCGTTGTTGCAGCGTTGCCAAACGCCAATTCATCTCGACATTGTCGTGTTGTCCTTTGAAACCTTTTTGTTACGCAATCCGCGTTCCACGACGGGTCATTACAATTACGCTTATCTATTGTCGCGCGCGGGCCAGCATGCTTTAGCGGTGACTACCTATCAAAAGGCCATTGAGTTGGGTGCTGAGCGCCCTGAAGAGATTGAGCTGAATATCGCCACGGTGTTCGCCGAGCGGCTGCGCGATGACCTGTCTGCTGAACAGCACTTGCGGCAAGCGATCAAACTCAATGCTAGCTATGTTCCTGCCTACTTCAACTTGGGTTGTCTAGCAGAGCAGCAGGGTGATCGTGGTGGTGCGCAGGCCCAATTTGCACATTGTCTAACGCTAGACCCGAGCTACTTGCCAGCGCTGGTGCGATTGGCAGACACGCAGCACTTCAGTGACGCACAAGCCCCCGTGTTGGTGGAGCTTCGGCAGCAGGCACTGGCCAGCCACGACCCTGATCTGCATTTTGCATTGGGACGTGCGTTGGAGCAGTGTGGGGATTTTGCCGCCGCACTGAATCATTTTGATATCGCTAATGCCGCAGACCAAGCCGTTTATTTGCCTTATGAGCCGGCGGTTGTAGCGGCTCAATTTGACGCCATCAAGGCCCAATTTGATGTCCGCTGGCACCGCCGGCATCACCGCGCTGACGCCGTCATGCCTGTGTTTATCTGCGGTATGTTTCGTTCTGGTTCGACGTTGGTTGAGCAGATCCTGGCGGCCCATTCAGCGTTCACGCCTGCTGGCGAGCGTGAATTCTTTGCCCGGCTGGTTGCTGCCGAGTTGCCTGATTACCCTGCTGGCGGCGAGCTTATTACGGCTGCGCATCTGCAACAATGGGCGGCACGCTATCAGCTTGAATCTGAACGTGTGTTTGGTCGTGATACTCGCCTGACGGACAAGCGCCCTGACAACTTTCTCTATCTGGGTCTGATTAAGGCCATGTTCCCAGCAGCCAAAATCATTGTTACCCGGCGCGCCTGGCAAGATATTGCCTGGTCGATCTATGCGACGCGCTTCGGTCCGGCGCAGCACTATGCGACCGATCTAAGGGCTATCGGCCACTACATTGATTTGCAGGCAGACCTGATTGCCCACTGGCAAAAACTATTTGGTGATGACATGTGTCTTGTCGATTATGAGTTGCTGGTCAGATCCCCACAGGCGGTGATAACGCATTTGCTCGAATTCCTTGGCGAGCCCTGGGAGGATAACTGCCTGCGGTTCAATACGCTCAACAACACCGTTAGAACGGAGAGTGTTTGGCAGGTCAGGCAACCCTTGTACACGTCCTCGGTGGGGCGGTCAAAGCCATTTTTCGCGCTACGACCGGCAGCCTTTACGGACGGTCATTCGGGTTGATAGTATACCCCTTGAATTCTTTGCTCAGGTTTGTTGAAAAATATGTTGTCAAAACGCCGCCTATTTATCGCCCTATTTATCATGCTCGTTGTCAATGGCACCGCTGTACTGGCTGCAGATCAGCTCGACGAGACGTTCCCGGGGGTTGAAACACTGATGAGTCAGGAAGAAATGCAGGCGACAGGCGTGTCCAAACTGTCGGCGGCGCAGGTTCGCGCCCTCAACGAGTGGCTGATCAGTTACACCGCAAAGGATGCTCCGACTTTGCTGCAGAACAACGAGGAAATCATAACGGCGCTTAATCAACCTGTTAGCACCCGTATCGTCGGGACGTTTAAAGGGTGGCGTGGCAAGACTAAGGTAAGCTTGGAAAACGGCGAAACGTGGCAGCAACGGCACAAATCTAAGTGGATAGTGAAAATGGAGAACCCTGAGGTCGTTATCGAAAAAAATCTTATGGGTTTCTACAAGATGACCTTCGTTAAGTCTGGCAGGGCGATGGGTGTTAAACGCATCGATTAAGTTGTTGTTACGAGATAATGTTTATCTCGAATAACGGTCATATCTCGCCTGATAACGTTGGCGTCCTACATCGATGATCCCGCGTTGATACCTCTGCTCCAGCCCCTCGTTAGATAATTAATCCATTCTCTAGGCGAATGCGGCGTCTGGGGTGCTTCTCGTGTGCTTCGTAACTGAGGGGCTTATCTGAAAATAAACTCGACTGAACCGATATCTAAGCCTGACGCATAGCTGTCTTGTTAGTATGTGGCACTCATGATTTCTGTCGAGATCAGCGTGTCATTCTGCGAGTTCAATAAATGATCAATGCGAAAAGCGCTGTTGCACTGAAAGATATAATTTCCACGCCCGAATGGTTTCCCGCGAGCATCGATGCGGATAATCAAGAAATTGTTTTCATTAATGTCGATAAAAAAAGTCTGATAAATGCTTCATTTCATGACGGTCGGACGGCGATAGAATACACTCGCGATCCTGTTAGAGTGAGTATTGATGCGGCAATTGATTGTGCGAACAATACCCCTATGCCTGAGACGATCACGCGGATTGTTGCGCATACGTCATTTTGCGGATCGACCTTGTTATCTCGCCTGTTATCCCTGGGTGGTGCCTGCTTTGCATACCGTGAGCCGCAAGTTCTCGTCGAGTTGACAGCTCTGAAGGTCCAGAGTCATCAACTGTCAGGCGTCTCAGATTTATGGTCGCGGCTCGTTGGGTTCATCGTAGGCCAGTTTAGTCTGCCGTGGACGCACGGTCAGGGCGTGCTGCTCAAGCCCTCTAACTGGGCGAATGGTCTGCTCAATGATTTGCCAAGCAATCAAAATTATCGGATCGTGGCGATGACCTCCAGTATTAGTTCGTATTTGTGTGCCCACCTACGTGGTGGCGATGCGAGAATTCGCTATTCATTGAACTTGCTCAAGAGCCTGAGACATATGATCGATGGCCTGGGTGCAAGAATCGACCATATCGAGAAGCTACCTTTATCGCCGCTGAGCAATGTATTACACCTGTTGGCGTTATGCTTGTTAGCGCAGGAAAGTTTGATCAGGCAGGCGCAGCAACGCTTCGAGCAGCCTCTGCGATTAACCAAGGAGCAATTGTTGGAGAACCCAGAGTGGGCGACTCTGGCATCTGCTAATGCGTTGGGCTTGTCGCAGACGCAAGCGGTGGGTATTGGCTTCCACGCAACGCTGCAGAGCAATGCCAAAGAAGATCATGCCAGCCGATACTCCGTAAGCAAAGAAGAGGCGTACACCGAGGAGTTGATGCAGAGCTGTGGTCGTGACATATCAGCGGCATGTGACTGGTATACGCAGCAGGCTATCTAGGTATTTGCTGGCGTAAAACTTTGAGTGCCTCGGTAATATATTTTTCAACCATGCTGTTAGACACACCCATCTCTTTTGCGATTTCTGAATAACTGAGATCCCGGTCGCGATTTAGCAGGAAGGCGCGTTTAACCTTGGTGGGCATTTTGTCGACCACTGCATAGATGTTGTCGAGTTCCTGCTTGGCCGCGGCAGTGCGCTCCGGGGATGGCGCGAACTGGTAGTTATCTTCTTCTTGGTCTGCTGGCATTTCTGATCGCAGATACTTGTCATGTAAGTGTGTGCGCCGGATTTGGTCAATAGCAAGGTTGTTGGCGGTCTTGAAGAGATATGCGCGGGCATTATCGAGTGTCTGGGACTGCTGGAACTTATGCACGCGCAACATGGCTTCCTGGGCCAGATCGTGGGCATCATCGTAGCTCCAGCCGTTAGTTGCCAGATACCGAACCAATTGGGCGCCTAGCTCATCAATGCGGCACTCTTGAGTGCTGAGCTCAGTGGAGAGCCCTTCAGCGGAGAGTTCATCATTGCAGCGCTTTTCATTGACGAGATCATGAGTGACGAGCTCGTTATTAATGAGTGCTTCACTGATGAGGGCATTATTGGGTGCTTTTATTGCCATGAGATCTCTTTGTCAGGGAGCGAAGGCTTGCGGCAGCACTATTGCGATAGTGACTTGAATAAGTGGTGGCCCATAAAGGTCTTGCTAACCTTAACGCGAGCGATATATTTGGCGACGATAGCATATAAAATGTGCAGGTAGAACCCCATTTGAGAGGGCAGCTTGGGTCGGTAATTAGGCGCTGTAAGTAAATTTTTTAGATGATTTTGTCTCAGCTGGCCGTCTTGAGTAGGTTCGATACAACGCGCTCTAGATGGGCGAGGGAGTTGCAGACTTCCGTCTGGTGACAGGCGGGCGCATATTTCTTCATTTCCGCATCACCGACGGTCCAGCTTGAGCGTGGTTCCGGATTGAGCCAGACAACGCGCTTGCTCTTATCAAACATCTCCCGCAGGATTTCTGAGCGTGGGTCGCCATAGTTGTTGCGTGCATCGCCGAGAATAATAATCGTGGTCTTGTTATCCACATCGTCCATGCAGTGATTCTTGAAATCCAAGAACATGCGGCCATAGTCCGTCGAGCCATTGCCGTAGTCACGCATGGTTTTGGAAAGTGCGTCTTCAAGGCTGCTTTGCTCAAACAGCTTGGTGACTTCCCCCAGATCCGATGAAAAAGCGAACGAGCGGGCCTTGGGCAGGATGCTCGCGAGGCTGTAGAGGAACATCAGCAGAAATCGTGAGTAATTACTCACTGATCCGCTAACATCGCAAATGCACATGATTTTTGGTCGGTCTACCTTCGTCGCCTTCCAGCGGAGATCGAAAAACATGCCGTCATATTGCATGTTGTGACGCAGGGTCTTGCGCACATCCAACTGTCCGCGCTTGTAGGTCTTGCGGCGTTTTGAGTGTATCGCGATGAGCTTTTTCGCCATCTTCAGAACAATGGCTTGCACGTCTTTGAAGTTGCGGCGCTCCAGATTAGACAATTTGACTTTCTTTAACAGCTCCTCGCGCAATTGTTTGCCGGTCTCGTCTGCATGCAGAAAGAACTGTCGCTCGACATGATCTCGGACCTGCTCACGCAGTTGCTCTCGCGCACTCTTGAGTTTGCCGGCGAGTCGTTGCTCGGGCTTACCAGACTG
>JBLHRT010000119.1:0-8304 GCA_047626255.1 Candidatus Azotimanducaceae bacterium | reverse complement strand
GTCCCAACTCCAACATCTGCTCGAGATTGGTCAGGGAACTGGTGTTGAGGCCTTGGGCATTGGCCTTGCTGACAGACTTCGCCATCTGGTAGAACTCGGTGGTGTAGCGCCGAATATCCGCAGGATTAGCTACCACTCGGGTCAACACCTTGCGCGGGTGGGACTGCCCAAGTGTCGCCTCCCAGCTAGACACATAGGGCTGGGCCGAGGCGATAACGATTTCATCTTCAGTCATCGAGATGGGCAGCAAGCCGTGGCGCTTGGCAAACTCGGCAGACATCATGCGCGTTACCACAGTGGCATCAATCTTCATGGGATCAATGCGCTTGTAGGTCTGCTTTGAGCGCTCACACAACCAGTGGGTCAAAACATCTAGATCGAGGTTTTTCGCTGGATTCTTTAGGTCAACGGCATTTTCTTCAGCAACCAGTTCAATGGGATGCCACGTCAACTGATGCTTGGCCCGAGACTTCATACTGATGTTTTCGGCATCCTCAGCGGACAGCCGACCATCCGCCACCAGATCATTGATAACACCCCTGACATTGAGGGTGATATCCGGTTTGTTGGAACCGACTTCCTGAGTACTCACAGATTTGCCTCGTTCAATCAAGGGAGAAACGGTATCGCCGCCAGTCTACACCTATTCAGCGGGTTTTGGTGCGGCGCACGCCGCAAAAACACGTTTCGCACCTAGCACATCTTGGTACACTGCGAGTCACTGTGGAGATACCGTATTTATGTCAGGCCCAATCATTCCAGACCTCAAGTACCTGGTCACCGAGCTCATTGCCCTACCGTCGGTGAGCAGCACGCTGCCGCAATTTGACCAGAGCAATCTGGCCGTCATCAATACTCTGGCCAACTGGCTTGAACCTCTGGGATTCAATATTCGCATCCTGCCCATCAGCGGCCAACCAGGCAAAGCCAACCTGATCGCTACCAAGGGTAGCGGCAAAGACGGCTTGGTATTTTCAGGGCATACCGATACGGTGCCATTTGACGCAGGCCTATGGGCTAGTGACCCCTTTGTCCTCACCGAACGGGATGAACGCTGGTATGGCCTTGGCAGCTGCGATATGAAAAGCTTCTTCGCCTTGATCATCTCGTCCTTGGGGCCCTTTTTGGATTCAAACTTTCACCGGCCTCTGACAATTATTGCCACGGCAGATGAAGAGTCGTCAATGAGTGGCGCGCGCGCATTGACCGCCGCAGATATGTGCGGTGCCAAATTTGCTGTCATCGGCGAGCCCACTGAGTTACGCCCAGTGTATAAGCACAAGGGCATTATGATGCTGTCTCTGAATATACAAGGCGCCTCGGGGCACTCCTCTAACCCAGCGCTGGGCGCTAATGCTATTGACGGCAGCGCCTTGGTCATTGAGGAGCTGATGAAGTTTCGCCGAGAGCTAGCCGAGCGCTACCAGGACCCCGGGTTCACTGTACAGTCACCGACGTTGAATCTAGGCTGTATTCACGGTGGTGATAATCCCAATCGAATTTGTGACCATGTTGACTTGGCCTTCGATGTGCGCGTTTTGCCGGGTATGGACAACACCAATATCAAGGGAGAGATTGAGTCCCGCCTAACCCCGCTACTGGCAGACCAGGGCCTGACCATGAGCCTCGATTTGTTTCATGAAGCATTACCGCCGTTCCAAACTCAGGGCGACGACTTGCTAAAGATAACCAGCGAACTGACCGGTTGTGAGCCCCAAACAGTCGCCTTTGCCACCGAGGCGCCCTTTCTGTCGCGGCTGGGCATGCAGACCGTCGTCCTCGGCCCAGGCTCTATAGACCAAGCCCACCAACCCGATGAATTTCTTGAGCTACGGCAACTCGAGCCAACAATTGCTATACTGCGTGGCTTGATCGCCCAGCATTGCTGCACCCCGCTGGCATGATTCACGGCCTCTTTAGCGATCTATTTTGCGGTCTCGCTAATAACGACCCTGTATAAACTTCGGTGTACGAACACGGCGAGTGAACAACATGAATGACAGCCAACAACATGTGAAATGGTTCAGGGACTCATCGCCCTACATCAATGCCCATCGCGGTAAGATCTTTGTCTTGCATATTGATGGCGAGGCCATGGATCACCCGAATTTCGACAACATTGTCAGCGATATCGTCCTGCTTCACAGCCTTGGTGTGCAGTTGATTGTGGTTCACGGGGCCGCTCCTCAGATCGAGCGGCAGCTTAGCGCTCGCGGTATGAACAGCGAATTTGTTAACAAAGTGCGCATCACCACGCCCGAAATATTACCCTTGGTACAAGAGGTTGTGGGCAGCCTGCGCTCTGATATTGAGGCCAGGCTGTCCATGGGCCTGGTGAACTCGCCCCAGCACGGCGCCGAAATGGTCGTCATATCCGGCAATTTTATTCGCGCCAAACCCTTCGGGGTGATTGAGGGCGTCGATTATCACAACACTGGCGCTGTACGTAAAGTGAACACGACCGCCATTCGCCAACAGCTTGACCTAGGCGTAACGCTGTTGGTTTCGCCGCTGGGTTACTCCCTCTCGGGCGATATCTTCAACACCAACTCAGCCCAAGTCGCCACTGAAATTGCGATAGCACTGGGCGCCGAGAAGCTGATCTATTTTACCGACAAGGGCTTGAGCGATGATGACGGCAACGTCATCAGTGAATTACGCGCCAGTGATATTGACGATACAACGCTGGATGTCTATGCCCCGCTGCGACTGGCCAAGCGTGCATGCCTGCGCGGTGTTGCTCGCTGCCACCTGATCAGCTATGCCGAAGACGGTGCCGCCTTGCAAGAATTGTTTACTCGCGACGGCACCGGCACCCAGGTCAGCCGGGTCAGCTATGAGCAGATCAGACCAGCCCGGGCCCATGATGTAGCAGGTATTATTGAGCTAATCACGCCACTCGAAGAGCAGGGCATCCTTGTTCGCCGCCCCCGGGAGTTGCTCGAGTCAGAGGTCAACTATTTCACAGTGATCGAGCGTGATGGCATGATCGTGTCCTGCGCCGCCCTTTACCCATTCGAGAATAAGGGTGAGCTGGCGTGCCTGGTGACCCACCCTGACTATCGAGAGAAAAATCGTGGCGAGTTACTGCTGGATGCCATTGAGGCCCAAGCTAGGCAGCAGGGCCTGAAAAGCCTGTTCGTGCTGACCACGCATACCACGCACTGGTTCGCCGAACGCGGTTTTCAACCCGTCGATCTTGAAGACTTACCACTGGCACGGCAGTCGGCATACAACTACCAAAGAAACTCCAAACTACTCGAAAAGTCCCTAGAACAGCTCTAAAGCTATTCGCATGGGCCAATCAAAGTAGACCAATCTAAGTAATTTTATCTATGCTCAACAGACGCCTAGCCAGACAGCGGGCCGGCGAGCATCGTCCGCTTATATAGGGTGTGCGTGGACATAGTCCACTAGGGCCTTAACGTTATCAACGGGGGTTTCGGGAATAATGCCGTGACCCAAGTTGAAGATATGACCGGCGCGCCCGTCAACCTCAGCCAGCACTTCGCCTGCCTTGCGCTCTACCGATGCACGATCGGCGCACAGGATGATAGGGTCCATATTGCCCTGTATCGCCTTAACGCCAGTCTTGTTCCAGGTCTCCATCAGTGGCGTACGCCAGTCAAGGGCCAGAACATCACCTCCCGCTTTTGCCATGAGCGGCGCCAGCGCTGGATTACCCGTCCCGAAGTGTATGACCGGCACTCTGCCAGAAATTGCCTGTAGCATCCGCTGAGTATGACTGAAAACATACTCTTCGTAGTCTGTGGGGGATAAACATCCCACCCAGCTGTCGAACAATTGCACAGCCTGCACACCACTATCGATCTGGTAATTCATGTAGTCGATAACCGAATCGGTAATCTTTGTCATCAAGGCGTGCCAAGCTCCTGTATCGCCATACATCATCTGTTTAACATGGAGGTAGTTGCGTGAGCCCTTACCCTCGATAGCATAGGATGCGAGCGTGAAGGGCGCGCCACCAAAACCAATCAAGGGAATGTTCGCCGGTAATTCTGCGCGGATCAACTGTATCACCGCATCAATATAAGGCATGGTATCGGCGGCTGGATCAACTCGCAGGGCATCAATATCCGCTGCCGTGCGCACAGGATTCGCAAACTGCGGTCCTACTCCCGGAATGTAATCAAGGCTTAGCCCCATAGGCTCGAGTATCGGCAGTAAATCAGCAAACATAATAGCGGCATCGACGCCGAGAATACGTTGGGCGTCGCAGGTCACCCGGGCAGCCAGCTCTGGCGTCTTAAAAAAATCCAAACTGGGCGTATTACCCTTCACCTGATGATACTCAGGCATATAGCGGCCCGCCTGACGATTCAGCCAGATTGGAGTGTAATCAGTCTTCTCGCCGCGACAAGCTTTGAGGAACGTCGAGTTATAAAGTGCATCAGTCATTGGTAATCCGCAAGATCCTAGCAAAAGCCTTAGAGTATACATCATAGCTCTACCGGGGGAGGACTGTTTCAACGGCAGATACAGCGCCATTGACCCGTATTATCAGCCATCGGTCGCGACCCTAAGCGCGCTATTTGCGACGACGGTGTAGGCGTGTACGGCACGCTGTATGCCTTTAAGCCTAATAGCACTGCGCGCCTGACAATCAATCAGGTGTTGAACCTGATCAAAGGTAGCAGCTGATATCAAGATCCCATCCTGAGCCGCCCGACCTTCCAGACGACTGGCGATATTGACGACGCTGCCGATCGCGGTGTAATCCATGCACTGGGCTGTGCCAAAGTTACCCACAGCGCAGTCCCCCGTGTTGATACCGATACGCATATGGATGTCACTGAAGAAACCTTGGGCTTGCCAATCTGCTCGTAACAGTAATAAACGGTCTTGCATAGCCAGCGCCATGCGTACGCACGCCAAGGCATCGGCCTGTCGACCCTGAGTTAGCGGATCACCGAAGAATACCATCATGCCATCACCCATGAATTTGTCGATGGTGCCACCGAATTCAAGGGCAATACCGGCCATGGTATCGAGATATTCGTTGAGCAGCAGGCCTACTGTGTCTTCCGGCAGCGAGTCCATCAAGGTGGTGAAGCCTTCCATATCTGAAAAGCAGATCGTCAGGCATTTACGCGTTGTGGCTTCTTCTTCATTGGCCACCAGACTCACATATACCTGCGGTGAGATATAGCGGCCCAGACGCCGAGCCAGACTTTCAATACGCGTCTGATGGACCACCAACTGTTTGCGCGCCTGGCCCAGATGACGCGTGACTCGGTAACCCAAGCCAGCAACTAACGCCCCATAAACAATCACCGTCAGCGCGCTGGCCCAGTCTTGAAGATCCACTGACAGCATCTTCGAATCACGCGTATCGGTGAACCAATAACCAGAACAGACGACCAGGCAGACGATCGCCAGTTGCCGACAAAGAGCAGGCATAGTACCGATCAACAAGGTGCTCATTGTCAGAGCGGCGATAAAACTGGTCGCGGCGAACACATGAAAGTCGTTGGCTATCACGAGCAAGCCCACAAACACGGCATCAAGTTGCAATGAGTTAACGGCAGCTACAGGAGAGCCTGGCTTAACTGAAGCGATGCGATAAGCCACATGGGGATAGACCCATAAGCTTATTAGCAGTAGCCAAGTGGGCAGGGCGACCGACTCAAACCCCTGACTAATGGTGACCAGGCTGGCAAGCCAATAAGCCACCACTCTAGGCAGATAGATCATGCGAGTAAGATAGTAGGGCTGCACCATTGATCTAGTAGATCAACTGCAAGCATGCCCGCCAAGTCATAATGGCGACAGGGCGGGTAAGCCAAGGTCATGGCGTGATGTGAGCCTTAACCCAGGCGCATTGAGCAAAGACGTCAGGCATGCTGGCTACTGGCGCTCGTTACAACGCACCGTAAACCAGTGCCATAGGGACATCCGGCTCGACTTCGGCGTCATAATCAACACCGTCAAAATCAAACCCGTGCATCTGTAAAAATGCCTGTCGGTAGCCGGCAAAATCGCTAATCTCCATCAGATTGTCCGCCGACACCTTTGACCAGTTTTCTTTCACGAAGGCCTGCACATCGTCGGCCAGCTCCCAATCGTCCAGGCGCAGCCGACCCTCTTTATCCATCTGCAGATCCGTATCGACAAACATATTCTTGAATAAACGAGTGGTCTGCTCGATACAGCCTTCATGCGTACCCTTGGCCTTCATCACCTTGAACAGCAAAGACAGATAGACTGACATGCCCGGGATCGCTGACGCGGCCTGAGTCATCACACCTTTCATGACCGCCACGTAAGCGTGCCCATCAATACTCGCCAGAGGCGCCTGTAGTGCCTTGGCGGCCCGGTCAAGATCTTCCTTGGCTTTACCGATAGTACCGTGATAATAAATGGGCCAGGTGACCTCGCTACCAAGATAGGTGTAATTAGTGGTCAGGCAACCTGGTGCTAAGACATCCGCTTCGAGTAGAGCAGCCATCCACAACTCCCAGTCTTGGCCACCCATGACCTTCACCGTATCGTTAACTTCGTCCTGGGACGCCGGTTCCAGACTAACAGAACGCAGTTCACCGGAGTTAAGCTCGATCGTTGAGCCCTCAAATGGCTCGCCGATAGGTTTCAAGGTACTACGCACCAAACTGCCATCCGGTAACTGGCGTGCGGGGGCTGCCAGCGAATAGACCACCATGTCGACCTGTCCTAAATCCTGCTTGATCGTCTCGATCGTGGCCTGCTTGAGTTCGGTTGAGAACGCATCACCATTGAGATTTTTGGCATAAAGACCGGCTTGAGTAGCACGACGAGTAAAGGCCGCTGACTTGTACCAGCCTGCTGACGCGGTCCGGTTCTTGACCGCCGGGCGCTCAAAGAAAACGCCAATCGTGGCAGCATTACAGCCAAATGCCGCGCTAACTCGCGAGGCCAGACCGTAGCCACCAGACGCACCGATCACCAATACACGTTTTGGCCCGCCTTCAATCGGATCTGCCTGCTGCACGTGGGCAATCTGCTGCTCAACATCCATCTCACAACCCAGGGGATGGGCGGTGGTACATAAAAAGCCTTTTATTCTTGGTTTAATCATCATAGTAAATTCAGACTGTCCCTTTTCGATAGCTATAAATCACGAAGCCGACACCCAACAAAATCATGGGCAGCGACAGCAGTTGCCCCATTGTCATCCATTCGAAGGCAATAAACATCAAATGGCGGTCAGGTTCACGGAAAAATTCGGTACAAAATCGCAAGCAGCCATAACCAATCAGAAATACCCCCGACACAGCCATAGTCGGGCGAGGACGACGCGTAAACAACCACAGCAGGCTGAACAACAACACGCCCTCGGTAAATGCCTGGTATAAACTGGATGGATGGCGACCCACTACATCACCGGGATAAATGGCAGCCCAGGGCACATCGGTCATCCGGCCCGGCAACTCGCCGTTGATAAAATTGCCAATACGCCCACACCCCAGAGCGATAGGGACACTTGGGGCGATAAAGTCTGTCACCGCAAAAAATCCACGACCGACATGTCGACCAAATAAATACATGGCGGTCAGCACACCCAGCAAGCCACCATGGAATGACATACCCCCTTGCCAGACACGAAACAGGCTGAAGGGATCAGCGACCAGGCTCTGCCAGCCGTAGAAAAACATATATCCCATTCGCCCGCCGAGAATAACACCCAGCACGCCATAGAAAATCATGTCAGAGATCTGCTCGTCACTCCAGCCTAGGTTGTGAGACCGCGACCGATGACCTAGTGACCACCAGACAATACCAATGCCCACCAAATAGCTCAGGGCATACCAGTGGATACTCAGGGGGCCCAAACTAAACAGGACCGGATCAAATTCGGGGTAATGCCACATAGGTTCGCTTTGTGTTCAGCATGATTGGGGTAAGCATTATCCAGTAACCCGCGTCAATGATAAACTCGCAATGTGTTGTTCTTGTGAAAATCGCCTATGTGTTTGATTTTATTTTGCATTTCCCCAGATCCCGAGCATCGCCTGGTGATTGCTGCCAATCGTGATGAACTCTACGCACGACCCACTGCACGACCAACGTTCTGGGAAGATGCACCCGATGTGCTGGCAGGCCGGGATTTACAGGCGGGGGGCACCTGGCTTGGGATCAGTCGCCGTGGGCGCTTTGCAGCAGTCACCAACTTTCGAGAGGCGCCGATGGAACCAGTGCCACCCTTGAGCCGCGGCGCACTGACAGCAGACTTTTTACGCTCGACAGAATCCTGCGCCGACTATATCGATCGTATTAGGCCCCAAGCGGATCAATATCGGGGTTTTA
>JBLHRT010000118.1:0-8318 GCA_047626255.1 Candidatus Azotimanducaceae bacterium | reverse complement strand
AATGACTGACAAAAAATTGCATAAAAAGCTTGACCTAAAGTTAACTTGAGGTTTTAGCATAACAACCTCAACTCAGCAATGGAGCAAACCATGAACAGACTAGAGCACGTTAACTTCACCGTCACGAATATTGATAAGACCGCCAGCATGCTGCAAGACGTCTTCGGCTGGAAAATTCGCTGGGCTGGTCCGTCTATGGCAGGCGGGAAAACAATTCATGTCGGTACTGACAATGAATACCTGGCCCTTTACACCCGCGCCGACATACCCGCTAGAGACCTTGAACTACATTCCGCGAGCAACCTTAATCATGTGGGAGTACTTGTGGACGATCTCGACGACGTTGAGTTGCGCGTTAAAAAGGCCGGATATACACCAGGCAACTATGGTGACTATGAACCCGGCCGGCGCTTCTACTTCTTTGACGACGACCATATTGAATACGAAGTCGTCAGCTACCAGTAATCCCTGTGGCCAGCACATCGTGTATCACCAGCACCACCCGTGACCAATTATCTGCACAGCGGCACCAACACACCGAAGACTGCCCGGGCTGGGGATACGATTCACTAACCACTCATCGATTAATCACTCGCTATATGTGTCAACGCGACAGGTCGATAAAACAATGACACTACTGTATCCGCCGAGTCTGCACGGATTGGCCGTCGCGCTCTAACTCGATATGTAAATCAACAATCTGCGCGTCCAACTTATACCCCGCCAGCGTTCGCTTGAAGCCCACCAGCGCCGCTGGCGCATCGGCGGGCAACTGCACGGGATAACGCCCCATAACGCCATAATCTCGCTGTAATTTATCGTCTGTGAATTCCAACAACTCAATAATATCGGCTTGCACAGTCTCCTCAGGCACAACGAAAATCCAGCTTGAGAGTTGATTGAAGGCAAGATATGTAGATACAAACAGCAATCCAAAGACAATCTTGCTAAGCACTGCTATCGAACGCTTTGGCGCTCGCTCGGGCTTCAATCGCGGCGCATCGCCAATCTCGCTCTCTGCCTGCTTGATAACCCTATCTAGTGTCGACACATATTTTCCTCAGGGAGTCAGGCTAATCATTTTAGTCACCGTACCTTCCGCCGTGCTGCCATCCGCCGCCATCGCCGTCGCGACAACACGCAGATTCAAGTTAGTTTTCAAACCCGCGGGTAGGCGCGTACTGATCGCCGCCATATTCCACTGGGCTATATCACTACTCGCAGCACCACTATGGCCAGCGTTATCGCTGATCTGCATAGAACTTGGCATGCCTTTCAAATGCACAGATTTGAGCCTGCTACCAGGTTCTGTTAGCGATACCTGAACACTGATAGTCAATCTAGAACCCGGTGGTACCAGCGCCAAATCCGTGTCTACCGGCATGGTATCGATAGAGAAGTCGCCCTGCATATCCAGACCGCCACCCATGTTGTCCCGCAGTCGACCACCCTGTGAGCGGACATCCATCACCGCGCCCTGGGCCCTACCGTTAACATACAAGGGCTGCGCCGCAACCTGACTGCCATCTCGGGCTTGATTGAGCATCGTCGCACCCAAAATTTGACCATTGTAGTGCTCACCTACATTCCAGCCATCAGCCGTGGCAGGACGATTCATTTTTTGACCCAGCACCGCATAACCATTGCCTGGAATGCTACGCCCCTGAGCAACACCGGCGTGCGTCATCGACAACACACCGTTATCATATATTTTCAACTCACCCGAGGCAGAACCCCAAGTGATCGTTACCCGATGGCTACTGCCATCAGTCAGATCGATACCCGCATCATAGCCACGACCAAAAAAAGCGATATTCAGGTTATTGGGTCGCCAGGCTGAAATCATATTGTTATCAGTACTGGTGCCATAGTTGAATATGACCGGACCTGAGCCACCCGTGGCGCTACCCGCCGACCGGCCAATGACACTAAACTCCAGAGACACTTCCCGCATATCGCCACCCGTATCGACCCGCGGCATGACCGCGCGACCGTCGGTATTGGTCTGCAACACTTCCTGTGCCACTGACAAGGCAAGACTCAATGATGGCGCATCAACCACAGGCGACACGTCCAGGAAGGCCACACCGCTCACAGCATCAGACCCATCAACGCCATCAGACACTTCATAGTGGATCTCAACATCACGGCCATTGAAGTCCTTAGCTGGGTGGAAAAAATAGCCGCTAGCACTGTCGCCGGTGATAGTCCCTGAATTCGCTGTGACACTGCTCACGACAAGCGCATCGCCGTCGGCGTCGTAACCGCCAGCCAACAGTTTGGCTACATCGATACTGATAGCCGTGTCTTCGGCGACCGTACCAAGACGAACACCATGACTCAGTACAGGCGGGCGGTTAATCGCGCCGGTTGCCGCGACGGCACCGGACGGCGCGGCCGCAAGCGCGGCACGGGCGAGCGCGGTTTGGCTTATATCGCAATAGGGCTGACCGAACTCAGAAATCATGACATCAAACGTCACAAACGAATCCGTCAGCAGTTCATTTCTCACTATATTTGGCAACGCTGACTTCACCTCCTCGAAAAAGGCCTTAGCCACCGCAATACCGTTACGACCCTCTTCACTATCCAACGTCGCCGTCACCCTGAGTGCGGCAGCGTACCCTTGTTCACTCAACGGATTCAGCGGGTCATTGGGAATATCGTGAATATCCAGCTGCACATACCGACTCTGCAAATTCTGCGGGTTAACGAGTGCATTAGTACAGACATGCAATCCGTCCGTCGTTGTGATGGGTGCTCGCACTTCAAGCTCAGCGGCTTTCAATGCGCTGATAACATCGACAGTCTCAGTCATCACAATATAATTACGGTACGTAGGAATCGCTATAGCAATAACAATTCCCGCGAGGGCCACAACAGTGAGAACCTCAATTAATGTAAATCCCCTGGCTCGCTTTAACGCCACACTCCACCTCTCTTATTGAGAATCGAATCGTCATTACGCCAATATTCACCTGCATTCGCAGCACTGACATGCCGTGAGATAACACACGGACGACGCGCTTTTGCCTGCCAGACTTTCCCTGTAGGATAACCTCACGACGCTAGCACTAGGGAAGGCTCACGGCCCAGCATTGAATAACGACTATATTACTACCAACGGTCAGTACAGCAACCCTTAGCACTATGACCAGATGATCGGTATAACCAGGAGATCTCCTCAATGAACCGCAATGGCTGGACCCGTCTGGACCTCATGGCAGTCACGTTGGCACTGGTCTTCCCGATTATTACGACCGGTTCTTTGATCACAACCTATCTACAATCCTATTGGGCAGAAACTCAGGTACTGTCGAATGTCGAGGGAATTGCTGGCGTGCTGCGAGAATACCATCAAGCAACAGGTCGCTGGTTTCCCCTGCCTGATACCGAGCACGACCAAGCGCGCCTTTATTTAAACCCTTTCGATGACAACGCCCCGCAGTACCAGAAGCTTAATGAAGAGTGGCTGTGGCGCGAGAACAATCACGGCATGGTACTACAATTGGTGAACTACGATGAGGTCAAGGATCGCTGGCTGAGCGAACAGGTTTTTCTCCGACCCTTTCAGCATGGAGAACCCTATTTGCGTATTCTCCTAGACTATGGCGACGCCGGCGGACAAGAGTCAAATATTTTGCGCCGCCTAGAGGATGAGTATGCTGAAGACATACTCGCTAAGCTCGATGACCATTTGTATGTGCTAGACCTCAGGGTAATCGTCAATGAGTAATGCAGCACATGACGACGACGCAACACTCGACTTTGATGAGCTGATCAGAGCATCTGCGCTGGAATCAGCACAGTATGCAGATAGCACCTTATCACCACCTCAGGCGCCATTGATTAACCACCCCATCGCTTTGATCCTGATCTGGTGCGCCAGCTTGCTCATTGGCGCCCTATCCTTGGCCGCCCATCAGAACGAGGACGACGTCATTGGTCAGCGCAGTGGTGCTACCCGACTCGGTGTCGCGCTTTACCACGTTGCACACCGGGTTGAGACCTACCGGCAGTTCACCGGTTCACTGCCCGATTATCTAGAACCGCAGTGGCACGAGGCCGGCCTGGTTGAGTACACCGTTATAGAAGGCCGATATCAGCTGATTGCACGGGAGGGTGATCTCGTGATGACCTATCGACAGGGCGAGAGCGCCGGGCAATTATTGTTTGTCGGTCGATCGCGACAATTTACTGACCTATCCCGACGAGCTACCCGTCAACTGCGAGAGGAAGGTGATAGTGAGTAGTGAACACTGGATTGCTAGCGCGGTCCGCGATCGTCTGAAACAGGACATGCCCTCACTAGCACTGACAGCGGGGGTTGGCATCTCCGAAAACTGGTCTATGGCATGCACGGCCCTAAAGCTTTCGCCGGACAGACTCGCGCACATCATTGCTGACTATTTTCAGCTGGAACGAGCAGACTTCACAAAATTGGATAGTGATTTTGCCCGTCAAGTGCCGGAGAACGTCGCCCGCTCGCATCTTGTGCTGCCTATTATTAGCAATGCCAATCGCGCCCTCATCGCCACAGCAGATCCCACGGATACGCAAATCCTCGACGAACTGGCATTTACGTTAGGCATGCCCGTGGATAGCTGTATTGCATCTCCAGCAGAGATTGAGGCAAAGCTCGCCGAGGTCTATGCCAGCGAAGCCACTCCCTCTCAACACTGGGGCAGCATGCCTCGTTCTGTCGCTGGCGCGGAACTCTCCATTCGACGTAAAGATGGCTCAACCCTCGACACCGGAACTAGCGGCACAGCCAAGCTGTTCCGCGAAGTGCTGCGCATGGCTATTCATATCAATGCCAGCGATGCACATATCCAGCCCTACGGAACTGGCGCCGTGGTCCGCAACCGCGTAGACGGCGTTCTGCACACGACCATCGATCTGCCGCGCAGGGTTCACGACCATCTGGTAAGACACGTGAAGGCGATCTCGGGTATGGACCCAACCCGCAGCTTCGTGCCCCAGGACGGCGAGCTGAGCGTCGAGGTTGAACACAAATATACCGACTTGAGGCTTTCTATTGTTCCCTTGGACTCGGGCGAGCGACTCGTCATGCGCCTACTACCCCAAAGCCAGGTCAAGTCGCTGGATAACCTGCAATTGGCAGCCCATGAAATGCAACGTATGCGCACCATGGCAACCGCCTCTGCGGGCCTGGTACTCGTCACGGGCCCAACCGGCAGTGGTAAGACATCCCTGATGTACGCCATGCTTGCCGAGATCAACACCCCTGACATCAACATCATGACCGTTGAGCAGCCTGTCGAATATCGCTTACGCGGAGCGTCCCAGATCAATGTCGACACGCGCCAGGGGCTTACTTTCGCATTGGCCTTACGCTCGATCTTGCGGCAGGATCCGGATGTCGTTATGGTCGGTGAAATTCGCGATGAAGAAACAGCCACCATAGCCGCCCAGGCGGCCTTAACCGGCCACCTTGTACTCTCTACAGTGCATACTCTCGATGCTCTTTCTAGCCTGTCGCGCATGGAAGACTTAGGCGTCACACCCAATACACTGTCGAATGCGCTACAAGCCATCGTCGCCCAACGGTTGGTCAGGAAACTGTGCCTACAATGCCGAACAGCGAGGCAACCCCAAGACCTGTCTGCAGATGAACAGCTATATGCAGCCCTGCGCGCCGTGCCCGTCTGGCAAACTATCGGTTGTGATGCCTGCAATGGCACGGGTTATTTGGGTCGCGCGCCGGTTGTTGAGCTCATTGAAATCACCGGCCAACTGCAAACGGCGTTGCGCGCAGGCGAACGGGACCTTGCCCGCCTTGAAGTGCTGGCAGCTGCGACAGGCACACGCTTTTTGTCTGAGTCCTTTGCAGACCGGGTCGATGAAGGCACTACGACGGTCGCCGAAGTGCTGCGCGTTTATGGCCGCGGTTTTTTCACCCGACTCAAACAGCATAACAATTTACGTACAGCGCAGTTGGCACATGCCGCAAAGCATCAATCCGAAACCGATCTTGCAATCACGTAATCGCTCAGCGAACATCAACCACAATTAATCGTCGCTATGGAATCACTTAACATGCCCAAACAAGAACTAAACACTGACTACCTCATCGTCGGCAGCGGTGCCGTGGGCATGGCCTTCGCCGATACGCTCGTACATGAGTCAGACGCCGACATTATTATTGTTGATATGCATGGCCAGCCTGGCGGGCATTGGAATGACGCTTACCCCTTTGTCACCCTGCATCAGCCATCATCTTTTTACGGCGTAGGCTCACTACCCTTGGGGCATGATCGACTGGATAAAGTTGGGCTCAATGAAGGGCTCGGCGAGCTCGCCACCGGCGCTGAAGTGAACGCTTACTATGAACAGGTCATGCATACAAAACTGTTGCCGTCAGGGCGCGTCCGCTACTTCCCAAAATGCCGCTACACCGGCAATGGTGAGTTTGAGTCGATGCTGACCGGCGAGAAATACCACGTTTCTGTCGCCGCACGGACGGTTAATACCACCCTGCTTAATACCAAAGTGCCTTCGACCCACACACCGGCATTCAGTATTGCTGAAGGCGTGCGCTTTATGCCCCTCAACGACTTACCCAAGGTGGACATGCCACCGGCGGGCTACGTGGTGATTGGTGCCGGCAAGACCGGCGCTGATGCATGTCTGTGGCTGCTTGAACATGGCGTCGACCCGGATATGATCCAGTGGATTATTTCTCGGGATGCTTGGCTGACGAACCGGGCAAAAATTCAGCCCAAGGATGAATTCTTTTTTGATACGTTCGAAGCTCAGGCCGCCCAGTTTGAGGCGGCGGCGCAGGCCACCAGCATCGATGACCTGTACGACAGGCTTGAGGCATCCGGCTTGCTACTGCGTCTAGATCCGAACGTGCGCCCCACCATGTTTCACGCGGCCGTCATAAGCCCCAAAGAGCTCGATGCATTGCGCCAGATTCGCCATGTCGTCAGGATGGGCAGAGTTACGGATATTGGGCTCACCGAAATTACACTGCAGCATGGCAGCATTCCGACAACAACTGATCATCTCTTTGTTGATTGCTCCGCCAGCGCCATTCTCGGCCCGTCCATGGCCGACATTCAACCCATCTTTCAAGACGGGATGATACTACCGCAGACCATCCGCTCCTACCAACCCGCTTTCAGCGGAGCTGTCATTGCCCATATTGAAGTCGCCTACGACAATGACGCCATCAAAAACGAATTATGTCAGGTGGTACCACTGCCCAATCATGCCAAAGACTGGGCGCCCATGACCCTGGTAAACATGATGAATTTAAAACGCTGGTCAGAAGAGCCAGCACTGATGACCTGGCAGTCGACCAATCGCCTGAATGGGTTTACGGCATTGGCCGCCAGTGCCGAGCATGATCCGGCCAGAAAGGCGGTTATGCAGAAATTGCGCGCCAACTTAATGCCGGCAGCCATCAACTTGATGAAGTTGATGGAAACCTGAAAAGGTATTAATTCTGGGCAAATCTCTCGGCCATAGCAGCCTCCCAGGCTGCATAGTCGGTGCCGTTCGAGCGCAGTATTTTGAACCCCACATAAGTCTCTTCTGTGGCCGCGTTAAACTGCTGCCACATAACTTCCGCCACAATAAACAGCGGATCATACTCGCTGATATCCAGGCACAAACGCAGAATGCTGCCCGTCGGCACGGGCTTATCGAGAGCGACCTGCAGACCGGCCAGCGACAGATTGACGGTCTTGCAGATAACAATATCGGCTTCCGTCGCATTCACTTTCGAGGCGGCTCGCAGTTCGACAAAGATCGTCGTGTCGGTCTCTACCCGCGGCGCTATGCGCTCATCAATTGTTTTACTCACTGGCGCTCCACATTTTTTGCCTGTCGAATGGCGTTGACCACCTGACGAAAATCATCCGTTTCCTCAAGACCATCACTCACCAGCTCAACCTGCGCATCATTGCATTGGCTCGCCCACTGCGCGGCGTTGTATTGAGCCACGCTGGAACCACGATCATCCACTAGAATCATGGCATCCGCCCCTGGATCAAGCACCAGAACACGCGCCTCACGCTTCACATCGCCCTGATTGAAACGTACTACCGCGCCAAAGGTAAACGCTCCAAACGAGGCTTGACTTGCCACGGCTATAGATCTCACAAGCGGCACCTCACGCACAGGCGCCCGTACAGGCGCCCGTACAGGCGCCTCGGCTTTTTTAAGATGCCGACCGATCAATTTGTCAAGCAAGGCCCGCACCACCTCGCAAAATTGACCGTTACTCGGCAATCGTACTGCCGCACCGGACCCCATCAAATAGGCGAAATCCTCGAAACTTACCCGCA
>JBLHRT010000117.1:0-8404 GCA_047626255.1 Candidatus Azotimanducaceae bacterium | reverse complement strand
GCGAGCCAGAGTATCCTGCCTACCGTGCTAGCACGTTTTCGGCGGGAGTATCCTGGCGTCGAAATTCAGTTGGAGACAGGCTATGCCGGCAATGCATTACAGCGGTTGTCTGAAGGCTGTGATGTGGTTGTGGCGGCCCTACCAGACACGGAGCAAGTTCATACGACCCGCCGCATCATTACCTCCATTGCCGTGGTCACCATAGCCCCGGCGACAGTTAATCACTTGGCGTTTGGGGACATAGACTGGTCGGCGTTGCCGTTAGTATTGCCTGCTGCGGGACCGACCCGGGTTTATGTCGAAGACTGGTTCCATGGGCAGCATATACAACCCAAGATCTACAGCGAGGTGGCGGGCAATGAGGCCATCTTGGCCCTCGTCGCGCTCGGGTGTGGCGTGGGGTTTGTACCACAGTTAGTGTTGGAAAATAGTCCCCTGGCAGATCAGGTGAGAGTGTTGACAACGGCGCTCAATCTACCCGATATTCACGTTGGCTTCTGCACGCGTACTCGGCGTCTGGCCATGTCGCCAGTGATCAAAGCATTCTGGGAGTCTATTTAGTGGCGGATAGTGGTGGTGCTGTTGCTGTAGGCTAAAAATATACGCTAAATGATACAAACACATTGTTGGGTACCGAGCCGTATTCTGAGCCGAAGCTAGCGCCAGCGCTCGCCTGGCTTGACGTCTCGGTTCCTAGGATGCCCCCCGGTTCCGCGCCCGGCTCAGAGAGAGCTGGCGGTAACGCGAGGATGCTCTCGCCGCTGAATCCGTGCACACCAACGCTAAGATAGACGTTATCCGTCAAGTTGTAGTTTATCTGCAGAGTCATAAAGGCTGACTGGTCTGTCAGGTTTAGTACCGTTTGAACGGCTACGGTTAATAGTGGTGAAAACTGCCAGGAGAGCGCTGGCATCAAGTATTGCTGGCCCATCAAAAACACACCGCCCTGGACATATGCGGGTCGCGTCAGGAGGGACGCATAGTCTTCCGCTGTGTTGGCGCCTGCGCCGTTGTAATGATATTCAACGAGTCCGAGCAAGCGGTCAGTCAAGGCATAATCGATCCCGGTAGACGTGCGCCAGTAGTGATCAACACCCCTAACGAAAGCTGTCTCAAACCAGAAGCCAGCAGTGCCTAGTGCGGTTTGCAGACCAGCACCGATAAGCGACTGGTTGGCAAAACGTATTGCGGTGAACTCCAGGTCATAGTCAGTAACATGGGTTTTTATGTGCGCAAATGCGGCTGAATCATTGCTCTGAAAATCGTCACCTGCAATGATGCCAATATCGACTTCGCCGAGTTGACCCATAGGGCGTTGGTAGCGTAGGGCATCAACGCCTATCCGGTACTCCGTGTTGCGGACTTGTACATCGAATGGCAAAAGTACGTCGGTGGGGCTGATCACGCGAGCGGAGCCGAACGCGATTGCTTGGCGACCCAGCGTCAAGTCACCGTGATCGAACCGCAGCTGAACATTCAGTCGATCCAGATTCTGCGCCGTCATGTGCCGGGATGCACTGGTTAGGTTTGGCTGCAGATCGGTGAGCCGATAATCATCTGAGGTTGGCCGCTGGCGAGTGTCGAGAACCTTGCTGCTGACTTGCGGGGTCAGCTCATAATGGGCTTCCCAGGCGTAAGGTGTCTTCAGCCACTGTCCCGCATCATCCCAGCTCAGGCGCAGGTTAGTCTGAGATAACCACGTTGTATCGGTTTGTCGTAGCTCATGACCTTGAGCCGGTTGAAGTATCAAGTATGACTTTAGGTAGCCTGATGGACGAAGACCTGACCAGAGATTGGTAATAACAGCTGTATCAGCAGTGGTTGTGTCTGCCTGAGAATAATTGTTAGCTGCACAGATCATCAGGCTAGTGAACAGCAGGGCTGACTTGCGCGTTCTTGTCACGGTGTTTGAATCTCATCCTTGACCACAGCGCCATCTTCCATGTAAATCAGCCGAGTCGCACGGGCCATTATCCTTTCATCGTGCGTTGAGAACACAAAGGTCATATTCTGAGTCTCATTGAGTTCTTTCATGACGTCTAACAAGGCAATACCGTTTTTAGAATCAAGGTTTGCAGTGGGTTCGTCCGCAAGAATAATGTCGGGATGCGAGGCCATGGCTCTGGCGACGGCCACGCGCTGTTGTTGGCCCCCAGAGAGCTGTGCGGGTCGTCGATTGGCCATTCCCTGCAAGCCCACTAAGTCAAGCATTTCGGTCACACGATGCTTGCGGGTTGCGGCGTCGACACCCTGCAGGAGCATGACATATTCGATGTTTTCCTCCGCTGAAAATACCGGGATCAAATTGTATGCCTGAAAAATAAAGCCGATATGGTCTCGTCGGAAATCTGATAGCTGGTTGCCGTTCATGGCGGCGATGTCTTCACCCGCGAGCTCTGCTGTGCCTGACGTTGGATTGTCCAGACCGCCAATAAGGTGAAGTAAAGTCGACTTGCCAGAACCAGATGGCCCAATGATTGCCGTGAACTCGCCGGCTTTTATCTCGATTGTGACGTGATCGACAGCCCGCACCAGAGTCTCCCCTTCACCGAAGTATCGACAAATGTCTTCTGTTTTTATAACACAAGGTGTCTCTATAGTAGCATCGTGTACCAATTTCATAGGCTCCTGTGTAATGCGTCGGTGGGCGTAATGCGGGCAGCAAAGCGTGCTGGATAAAGCGTCGCAACCATGATGAGCGCGAGCACATAAAGCGGCAGACTTGTAAATTGCGACAAGACCATAACGGTTGGGATACTATCGCTCATCGCCACCCCGGAAATTTCCATGTCACCTAGCGGAATGCCCGTTTCTGCAAACCACAAGCAGGTCACGGCGGCCAATAGCATGCCAACAAGACAGCTGATCAGTGCCAGTAACAGGGCTTCCGTCATGATTAAAACAAACAGCTGAGAAGGACGGGTGCCTATCGCTTTGGCGACACCGAACTCGTAGATGCGTTCATAGATAGACATAAACATGGCGTTTATCACGCCTAGAGATGCTAACAAAAACAAAATGGTGCCGACAATCAAGGTGGAGTAACCGGTCATATCCAACATGGCATCTATCTCAGGGTTGAGTGCGCGCCATCCCAGAGCCTCAATGCTCGGAGTATTGAAGTGCTGTAGCGCGGAGGCTGAAGTTACGTTGTTATTGTCCTGCTCATTAAACCTGACAGCGATCTCGTGACTGCCTTTTATCTCCAGCAGCTTTCGCGCCTGAGTTAGATTGATGAACACCAGGTTCTCATCAATCTCACGCGTGCCGAATAGGAAAATACCCGATACGCGAAACAGTGCCTGAGCCAATTCCCCCGTGTCTGCCGCGGCGAGTGTAATCACAATTCGATCACCCAGGCCTACCTCCAGCAAATCGGCCAGAGGTTCGCCAATCATTATTTCAGTGGCGCTAGCTGGCGGGGCGTCGCTCTCCGATAAATAGTTGCCCCTAGTAACCGCTTTCTCAAGTTTGCTCACCTGACGTTCGGCTGCCGCATCCACACCGTAGATCAAGCCGGCGCTGATATTGTAGGTAGACGAGATCATGCCGCCGCTAATTACGCGGTTAGCATAGGCGGCAATCCGTGAATCTTGCGCGAGCTGATTTTCGATAGGCTCGACGTCGGCAATATAGAGGTCGGTGGAAAAATTATCGCGAAAGCCCTGACGATGAATTTGTGCCTCACCTGCCAGGGTGTGGGTCAGATTCTCGACCATTGTCTGTGTCATGCCACGAGATAATGCGTCCGTTAGAATCAGGGCGCTCAGGCTGGTGGCGATGAGTAAGATCGTTAACAGTGTTCGCCGAGTATTGCGAAACAAGTTGCGTATTGCCAGCGTCAGAATCAGCATTACAGGTTGCTCATGGCGCGGGTTGGTGATATTCGCGCGGCGCGAATGCCCGGCGGAACGCTGACCAACAAGGCGAATGTAAGAATGATTATCATGGGTGCGACGAACACGTACGCAGAGAAGTCACCGAGCAGATGGCTAAATTTGATTCCACCGATATCGATAGGATCAGGCAGAGGGAAACCCTGTAACGTAAACCAGGTGATCAATGGGGCGACGATGATGGCACCTATAAAGATACCGATCGATGCCAGCATGAGGGTCTCGACAACGATCAGCTGGAAAATTTTCGTCGGTCTACTGCCTATAGCGCGCAACACACCAAATTCATTGGTACGTTCCATCACAGACATCAGCACGGTGTTTAGTACGCCAATAAATACAATGAATAGGATGATTAAAAGCGACACGCGATTGCCGCGCTTGTCGGTCTCCATCGACGAATAGAACGTTGGTTCTACCTGCATCCATGTATCAATGGTCAAGGTGGTAAGGCGCTGCTGCAGAGTGGCAGCGACGCGTCTAACCTGATCGATGTCATGCAGCAAGACGGCGTATTCGTGCACGCGTCCAGACATAGCCAGGAACTCCTGAGCAGCCTCTATGGGCAGATAAACGTTGCGACTATCCCACGAGTCGTGTGTACCGACGAGTGCATCGACGCGATAGATATCATTGGCAACCGACCCATCTGCTCCCTGTGATATGAGGATAACGTCGTCTCCGACGGTAATGTTTAAGCTTTGCGCGATGCGCAGACCTAGCATCGCTGGTAGCCTGTTGTCAGGGGAGGGCTGACGATCAAAGTATTGCCCTTGCTGTACTTTGTCTGCCAGGCGGGTAGCCTGACGTTCCAGTACAGGGTCGACACCGATGAGTTGGGCTGGCGTATGTTGATTGCCGGCATAGGCCAGTACGGGTGCAAAGACCCTCGGAGCCACTGCGCGTACCCAGGGCAGTGACGTAATCTGTTGGCGTGTTTCAACGCTGTCAGCCATGCCTTTGTAAACCTTTGGGCGTTGCAGATAGTCGTCTAGGTGAACCTGGAGATGCCCCGTATGATCAGTGGTAAACAGGGCTATGATGTTTTTGTAGCTACCCTCGGTGAGGGAAAGCGACAGACATGACAAGGCATATCCACCACTCATGCTGAGTAGGGTGAGTAGGGTGCGACGCCGCTGTCGCAGGATGTTACGAAAAGCGAGTTTTACCAGTAGCATGCAGTGAGGGTCCTTTTCAGGGCTGGCTTATGTAAACGGCTAATTTCGGTCGCCGACGATATTGGTTCGCCGGCTATATCAGGTCGCCGACGCTAATATTACTGACGCCGCCGCAGGTTTCTCAACGTAAACATGTCAGTGGAGAGGTCATCGGGGTTGAACTCCAACGATTCGTAAATAACTTGGGTGCTGTGTCCAGGCTTATTTAGGGCCTTCATCTCTAATTGGGAAGGCCGCAGGTGCCCGTCATAGTTTTTTAGATGGGAAAAGTTCAGCTTCCTAACTAGCTCGCCTCGGTCGTCAAAGAAGTTTTGGGTGATCGGTACCAAATGCTGTCTGTCAATGACGTACTCGATTTTGCCCCAGATAGTGACGGTTTGTGTGCGGGGCAGCAGGGTAATGACATACTGGGTAGGGGTCTCTACCAGTGATAGGTGATAATCTTGGCTGAGCGTCGTCTCTTTCACCAGGTCATCGTTGGTGAAGTCACTACCCATCCAGGATCCCATCATCATCGAAGGAGGCACCTTGATGATTTTGTCGATTTTGGGAAAGTAGTTCCACATCTCATTGTCGAGTTTGAGGGTGGTGATGCCAGCATCTCTGCGAGGAGAGAGGATTCGGATAAAGAAATCATCAACACCCCGACTACTGGTTGCCAGACTCATCTCTCGCTGATACTGGGGTGTGTTGATCTTCATCAAAATGCGCGCCCGACTGGTTTTGCCCCTGTAGAGCGCCTCCATCTGGTCGATTAATGCGTGTGCTTTGGTTTGTGCAGTGGCCTGAGTCGCCGTTTTTGTGGCGCTTGCTGGATGATTAATGAGGTCCTCGCTGGTCGCGTGGGCCACGCAAAGTGTCGATAGCAGGGCAGTCAGCACCGTGCAACCGCAGGTAGAGCGAAGCCTATTAAGCGTTTTAGTCAGTGTGCTACAGGCATTATCAAGCATGGAATGATTGTACACCGCCTTTTATGTCGACGTCGACGATCTCGAGCAGGTTGCGGGCAGCTTGTCAGGGCTAATAATCTGTGGAGCTATTCTGGTATACTTCGCGGCGTTGAATTATGCAGCGGTCTATCGGTCACCGTCGGGGGGAGAAATGTTTGTTACATTGGCGCAGATGAGCTTGCTCAAATCTGGCCGCTCATCGCGGCTGGCCGCACCATTGCTTGCCACCATACTTACTAAAGTGCTGTCTAAGATGCTGGCTATAGCGCTGGTTATGACGCCATTTTTCGCTATGGCGGCAGATGAAGAAGACGCGCAGGGCTGGACCAACGAGGTGGAGTTGGGACTGGTGGCAACGAGTGGCAATACAGACACTGAAAATCTAAAATTGCGCGCCGACTCTCTCGCTAACGTAGGTAAGTTCCTGCACAACCTCCATTTTGACAGCTTGCGCGCGACCACGGATGGTGAGATTACAGCCCAAAAGCTGTATGCCTTCTATCAAGCAGATTACAAAATCGGCGAAAACCGTTCAATGTTCGGCCGGGTCTCCTACGATAATGATCGGCTCAGCGGTTTCAACTATCAGGCTGATATAACGGTGGGCTACTCGCAGCGTCTGTACACCACAGAGACCATGAGCCTCACGGGTGCGGCCGGTGCCGGTATGCGAATTACTGAGTTTGATTCGGGTGATCAGCAAGAGGAACCGATTCTTCGACTGGCCGCCGTATATCTTTGGAATGTCAGTGATAACGCCGTTTTCCAGCAAAAGCTGAGCACTGAAATCGGTAATGAGTCAACGGTGACTCGCTCCGACTCGTCCATCAAGGCGACGATCAGCGGCAGTCTTTCCATGAAGATCGCCCTGACGGTGAAGCACAATTCCGTTGTGCCTGTAGACCGCAAGAAGACAGATACTGAAACTTCATTCACGCTCGTTTATGGATTCTAGCCATGCTAACAATTGAGCCGGTGAGTGCAGCAGATTTCCCAGACCTGTTAGCACTCAATGATCATAGTGTGCCCCATGTAAACGCTATTGATGAGACGCAAATAGCCCGGTTTTTGGGCCAGGCATCAGCATTCTTTCAGATGCGTGAGGATAATAAGTTAGCCGGTTTTGTTATCTCGCTAGGGGTCGGCGCAGATTATGATTCGCCCAATTACGCGTGGTTCAGTGAGCATGCAGAAAATTTTCTGTATATCGACCGTATCATGGTGCATCCCGACTATCGACGTCGCGGTGTTGCTCGTCTGATGTACGCAGAGTTAACGAGGCGGGCTCAAGAATTGGGCTGCACGACGTTGTGCTGTGAGGTCAACCTGTTGCCCCCGAACCCGAACTCTTTGGCGTTGCATCAACAACTGGGATTTACGCAGGTTGGCACTCAGCAGACAACACAAGGCACGAAGGAAGTGGCACTGTTGATCAAAGCATTGTCGGGCTAAGCAAACTGCTTAAAGTAGCTTGCTAAAACAGGACCCTGGCGCGCAATGTGCCCTCAATTTCCTGTAATTTCGCTAGAGCCAAGCCACTGTCATCCTGGTCAATGTCGGTGACGACATAGCCGACATCCTGAATCGTCTGCAGGTACTGGGCGCGGATATTAATGTTATGGCTGGAGAAGAACTGGTTTATCTGCATCATAATGCCCGGTATGTTCTCATGCACATGCAAAATCCTGTGACTGCCAGGATGGGCGGGCAACGTCACTTCTGGGAAATTCACGCTCGACAGGCTGCTGCCATTATCTGAGAACTTAATAAGTTTTTCTGCCACTTCGACGCCAATTTTTGCCTGCGCCTCCATGGTGCTGCCGCCCACATGTGGCGTGAGAATGCAGTTGTCAAAAGCCTGTAGAGGTGACACAAACGCCTCGCTGGCTGACCGTGGTTCGCTGGGGTACACGTCAATAGCCGCACCCGCCAGATGTTTGCTCGCAAGGGCTGCTGCCAGTGCGTCGATATCCACGACGGTCCCCCGAGAGGCATTAATCAATACGGCGCCGGGCTTCATTTGCGCAAGCTCTTCTGGGCCCATCATCCAGCGGGTATTGGCATCTTCAGGAACATGTAGGGTGACGACATCGCTGGCCGCCAACAGCTCTTTGAGGCTGCTGGTTTGCATGGCATTACCGAGTGGCAGCTTGTTGACCGCGTCATGAAACAGTACGCGCATCCCGATAGATTCGGCCAACACGCTTACTTGGGTGCCGATATTGCCGTAACCAATGATACCTAGGGTCTTGCCGCGGATCTCGTAAGAGTCCTTGGCGCTTTTCAGCCAACCACCTTGATGGGCCATGGCGTTCTTTTCGGGAATGCCCCGCAGTAGCAAAATTGCCTCGGCAATCACGAGTTCGGCGACACTACGTGT
>JBLHRT010000116.1:0-8458 GCA_047626255.1 Candidatus Azotimanducaceae bacterium | reverse complement strand
TGACGTTCGCGTCACTCGCCACACTGGCCGACGCTTTGACGTTGATCATGCGCTGCGGGTATTTTGCCATTTTCTGCTTAAGCACATGCAAGCTCTCGTCCAACTCAACCATCGCCGCCACAACCTGCAATGCGGCGACTATACCATCTCCGGTGCTCGTCAGGTTGAGGCACAGAATGTGTCCAGACGACTCGCCACCTATATGCCAACCATGCTCTTCTAATTCAGCCAGCACATAGCGATCACCAACTTTTGCTCGCACAAACGGAATACCGCGCTGTTTGAAAGCTTGCTCAAGACCAAAATTACTCATCAGAGTACCGACAACCCCCCCTTTGAGCAGGTCTTTTTGGTGAAGATAATCAGCAATGATAAAGAGTAGCTCATCACCATCGACGATCTCACCGCGATGATCAACCATAATCAGCCTGTCACCGTCCCCATCAAGACCAACACCAAAGTCTGCCCCCTCTTCCAACACCTTTGCCTGCAAAGCCTCGGGATGAGTTGAACCGATTTTCTCGTTGATATTCAAACCATCAGGTTGGACGCCAATCTCGATGACCTCGGCACCCAGTTCACGGAAAACACTGGGAGCAACGTGGTAAGTCGCACCATGGGCGCAGTCGACCACGATCTTTCGATTGCGCAGATTATGCGTGCTGCCGAAACAACTCTTGCAGAACTCGATATAGCGCCCGGCCGCATCGTTAATGCGTGACACCTTACCAATACGGCTAGACTCAACCATCACCATCTCTTCACCGAGCTTCGCCTCTATGGCATGCTCAACTGCGTCGTCCAACTTCTTACCCTGACCTGAGAAAAACTTGATGCCATTATCAAAGTAGGGATTGTGCGAGGCGCTGATAACAATGCCAGCCTGAGCATTGAAGGTACGCGTCAGGTAAGCAATCGCCGGCGTCGGCATAGGCCCTAGCAACATGACGTCAATTCCCGCCGACGAGAGTCCGGCCTCCAAGGCCGACTCGAACATATAACCTGAAATACGCGTGTCCTTGCCGATCAGGATTCGTCCACGACCAGACTCCGCAAAAACGCGACCCGCGGCCCAGCCTAGTTTCAGCATGAACTCGGCTGTAATGGGCCATTGGCCTACCTTGCCGCGAATACCGTCAGTACCGAAATATTGTTTCATTACGGGAGTACTTTCATCCATTGTTGATCACCATCGTTGTTCGTCGCACTAAAGACACGCCGTATGACTGACTCATTAAATGCGAGACTCATCTTAACGAAGCGTTTGCTCGCGCTGAATCGCATTAACGACACGCAGCGCCAACACGGTAGGCTCCACATCGTGGACTCGCAATATACTCGCGCCATTAATAAATGCCAGCGTCGCTGCGGCCACACTGCCGTGCAGGCGATCAGTGGTCGCACTACCGAGAATTTTGCCAATAGTACTCTTTTGCGACAGACCCACCAATAGCGGGCAGCCGAGATGGGCAAACTCGCCTAGGCGGTTGACCAGCTGCAGATTGTGCTCGACGGTTTTACCAAAACCAAAACCTGGATCGAGCATGATGCATGACAGCGGGATGCCTACGGCTAAACACTGACGAATACGCGCACTAAAAAAGTCGCTGATATCCTTCACCAGATTATCGTAAGCCGGATTTTGCTGCATATTTTCGGGGCTTCCCTGCATATGCATCAAACACACCGGCAAGCCCAGCGCGGCCGCCATAGGCAACGCACCGTCACGCTGCAGCGCCCGCACATCGTTGATCATGTCAGCGCCCGCCTGCGCTGCAGCAGCCATTACCGCTGGATTCGACGTGTCAATGGAAATCGGCACACATGACTCGGCCCGAAGCGCTTCAATCACGGGAATGACCCGCGCCAACTCTTCGTCGACGGTCACCAGCGCAGCCCCAGGGCGCGTTGACTCACCGCCGATATCAATAATGTCTGCACCCTGCTCAATCATCGCTCGCGCCTGGGCCAGGGCCGCCGCGAGCGCCATGTAGCGTCCGCCATCATTGAACGAATCGGGCGTGACGTTCAAAATCCCCATCACCATGGGACGTTTAATTTGTAGCATCAACCTATAACTCCGGCTGGCAGTCAATAAAGCGCAGCGCACTGACATCGGTAAAAAGGACACGCGAACGCAGCATTAAAAAAGGCCATAAAAAAAGGCTGGCCCTAGGGCCAACCTTTTATCCGACCTACCTAGCAGCTAGTGCTCACCAGCAGTGCCACCCAAGACATCTCCGGGACGTGCCGACGGATCCACGTCTGCCTTACCGGTCGTTGTCTCTGCACCCGAATCGGCCCCTGGAGTCGGTGTATTTCTCGGTCCATCCCAGTCCTTGGGTGGACTCGGCTTTTGACCCCTCATGATTTCATCAATCTGACCACGATCAATGGTTTCATATTCCATCAATGCTTCCGTCATCATATCGAGCTTATCGCGATTATCGACGAGAATCTTGGTCGCCCGCGCATAGCACTCATCAACAATAGAGCGCACTTCCTGATCTATTAGCTTAGCGGTTTCCCCGGAGAACGTTGGCCCCTGGGACATACCCATGTAAGAACCTTCACTTTCCTCGTCGTACATCAACGGACCTAACTTATCCGACAGCCCCCACTTAGCGACCATCGCACGGGCCATCTTCGTCGCTCGTTCGATATCGTTCGACGCACCCGTGGTAATACCGTCACGACCCAGGGTCAATTCTTCGGCGATACGTCCACCGAACAAGGAGCAGATCTGGCTTAAAATCATCCGCCGATTCATGGAATAACGATCTTCCTCGGGTAGGAACATAGTCACGCCCAAGGCACGACCACGCGGGATGATGGTCACTTTATAGGTAGGATCGTGCTCAGGAACCAGACAACTGACGATACAGTGACCAGATTCATGGTACGCCGTATTGCGCTTCTCCTTTTCTGACATGACCATGCTCTTGCGCTCAGCACCCATCATGATTTTGTCTTTCGCCTGCTCAAACTCTTCCATGCTGACGGTGCGCTTGTCTTGGCGAGCGGCATACAGCGCCGCTTCGTTCACCAGATTAGCCAAATCAGCGCCGGAGAACCCCGGAGTACCGCGAGCAATCAAAGATGGCTCAACATCAGTCCCCAGAGGCACCTTGCGCATGTGAACTTTGAGAATCTGTTCTCGGCCGCGAATATCAGGCAGGCCCACAACGACCTGCCTGTCGAATCGACCTGGTCGCAGTAAAGCGGGGTCAAGCACATCTGGGCGGTTGGTCGCAGCGATGACGATAATGCCTTCATTACCTTCAAAACCGTCCATTTCAACCAGCAACTGGTTCAACGTCTGCTCGCGCTCGTCATTACCGCCGCCCATGCCAGCGCCTCGGTTGCGTCCTACCGCGTCGATTTCATCAATGAAAATAATGCACGGTGATTTTTTCTTGGCTTGCTCGAACATGTCTCTGACACGGGAGGCACCGACACCCACAAACATCTCAACAAAGTCAGAACCCGAGATTGAAAAGAACGGCACCTTGGCTTCACCGGCGATGGCCTTGGCCAGCAATGTCTTACCCGTACCCGGTTGACCCACCATCAAAATACCGCGCGGGATACGACCCCCGAGCTTTTGGAATTTGGTAGGATCACGCAGGAACTCGACCAATTCCTGCACGTCTTCCTTGGCCTCATCGACGCCGGCAACATCTGCGAACGTCGTCTTGATTTGGTCTTCACCAAGCAACTTCGCCTTGCTTTTACCAAACGTCAAAGGCCCGCCTTTACCCCCTGCGCCGCCTTGCATCTGGCGCATAAAAAACATAAAGACAGCGATAATTACCAGAATGGGGAAGCTGGCTACCAGCAACTGGGTCCAGATACTTTGGGTTTCTGGGCGCTTACCACTGAACTCAACCCGGTGGTTGACCATTTCATCGATCAAAGCTTTGTCGGTGACTTGAGGCTGAATGGTCTCGAATTTCTGGCCGTCATTCATTTCACCACGAATAATCAGACCATCGACCTCAACCTGTCGGACTTGGTCTTGGGTGACGCGTTCAAGAAATTCGGAGTACTCCACTTCCTCCGAGTTTTTGCTGACGTTGAAGTTGTTAAATACTGTTAACAACACCGCCGCAATGATTAGCCACAGTAATAAATTCTTACCCATATCATTCAAAGGAACGTCCTCTCTACAAGGTGGTTTCTACCGGCGGGGCACCTACCTTACACCAGATTAAATTTTACGCCAACTGCCCCAATGGGCGCTTTCTAGCGAATGCTGCGGCCTACTCAAGCGCCTCGGCAATTTCTCATATGCCACAACTGCCCATGCCCTATTCTACGAAAAAAATATTACTTTTGATCAAAATTCTGCCCAACTATATATAACTCTCGAGACTTATCTCTCGACGCCTTTGGCTTGAAATTCACCACCGACTTATATTTCGCCTGATATAGCTGGCGAATTTCCTGAATGCCATGCCCTTCAAAGCACTTACATATCAACGCGCCTCCTGGCTTGAGCACCTGATCAGCAAAATCGATCGACAACTCGACTAAATGCGCCGAGCGTGGCTGATCAATGTCCTTCACTCCACTTAAATTGGGGGCCATATCAGAAATTACAAGGTCAACGGGCCGGCCATCCAGAATTGACAGCAAGGCATCGAACGGTTCGGCTTCCGTAAAATCACCCTGAATAAAGGTCACCCCCGAGACTGGCTCCATCTCCAATAGATCCAGGCCGATGATAGTGCCGCTAGCACCAATTTTCTCAGCCACCACCTGGCACCAGCCACCCGGAGCCGCACCGAGATCCACCACCACGGCGCCCGGACGCAATACGTTGAAGCGCTCGTTGATCTCAAGCAACTTGTAACTCGCCCGAGAGCGATAGCCTGCCGCCCGAGCACGCTTGACGTACTCATCTTCCTCATGGTCACGTAACCACTGGTGACTGGATTTGGATTTTTTCATATCAGATTCTTCATTACGCCGCATGGCGCCAGTATCTCGCAATGTTGGACTGACTCGGGTAAACTCTTCCGCCCCATACGCCCCGCCTCCAAAAGACCGCCCATTCTATGATCACTCAAAAAGACAAAAAACGTTATCGCGCCATCGGCCATCATCTTAAACCCGTGGTGACCCTTTCAGGAAATGGTCTTAGTGACAGTGTCAGTCAAGAGATCACTCGCGCCCTTACCGATCATGAGTTGATCAAGGTCAAGGTATTGGCCGCCGATCGAGACGAACGCAACGCCCTGATCAAACAAATCCTCGAGACTCAGAAAGCCATCGAGATACAAAAAATCGGTCATATTGTCTTGCTTTACAAGGCAGCGTCCAAGCCTAACAAGGCGCTATCGAACATTCTACGCGCCGCGATAACCTAACACCCACCTAGGCGCTTGCAATCCGGTAGCTACCTGTCTGGCACTTGCTACGAAGAAAACGCTGACTCAATAGGTAACGGTGTAGATGACTACACCGTCAGGAATCGAGAAGAGACGAAGCCCGTCTGCTAGAGGTGTTCTACGGCAAAAATTTCATACTCAATATCACCGTTGGGCGCCTTCACAATAGCTACATCACCAATCTTCTTACCGATCAACGCCCGGGCAATGGGCGAATAGATAGAGATTTTTCGAATCTTTAGATCCGCTTCATCATCGCCAACAAGCTTGTAAGTGATCTCCTCATCGGTATCCAAATTCAACAAGCGCACGGTCGTACCAAAAATAACCCGGCCATTGGGCTCAATCTCCATGATATCGATGACCTGGGCGTGATTGAGCTTACCTTCGATATCAGCGATCCGACCTTCGATGAACCCCTGCTCTTCTTTAGCATATTGGTATTCGGCATTCTCTCGCAAATCACCCTGCGCTCTGGCCGTGGCAATTTCCTTGATAATTCTGGGGCGCTCAGTCTGCTTCAGATGATCGACCTCGATTCGCAGCGCTTTCTCGCCTGCGGCGGTCATTGGCACCTTGTCCATAAATTTTTTCCGGTGTGTATATTAAAGGCATGGCCTAGTGTCGAAGTGAAACTAGCGGATGCACGAGCTATCACTCATGACACCCGCTTGGAACATCAACTCACTTAGCGAGTCGTTTGTGCAAATCCTGCAAGCGATACACAGAGATTTCATCGCCGTGCCGCACCGCATCAATACAGGCACGAGCACCGGCCATAGTCGTAGAATTATAGACCTTATGCTGCAACGCCGTCCGGCGAATAGCATATGAATCAATGATAGCTTGCTTACCTTCCGTCGTATTGACGATAAGGTTGACCTCATGGTTTTTGACCATATCGACCACATGAGGCCGACCTTCCTGAACCTTGTTGACGATATCAACATGCAGCCCAGCATCCTTGAGCACTTTTGCCGTACCCCGCGTGGCGACTAAGGTAAAGCCAATCTCCAGCAGCTCAGTAGCAACCCCCACTACCTCGAGCTTATCAACATCCCGAACGCTCAAGAATGCGCGGCCGACAGCGGGAATACGCTCGCCTGAACCGGTCTGGGATTTACGATAAGCCTCACTGAAGGTCTCTGCCACGCCCATCACTTCCCCCGTTGACTTCATCTCCGGGCCGAGAATAGGGTCAACACCAGGAAATTTACCAAACGGGAATACAGCTTCTTTGACGCTGAAGTAATCAGGCACAATTTCTTCGGTAAAGCCCTGCTCAACCAGACTGGTACCCGCCATGCAGCGCGCCGCCACCTTAGCCAGAGAGACGCCAATACACTTCGACACAAACGGTACAGTTCGGGACGCTCGTGGATTGACTTCAAGAATGTAAATATCGCCATTTTGAATCGCAAACTGGACATTCATTAAACCGATAACGCCCAATTCTAGGCCCATCTGTACGACCTGCTCGCGCATCGTATCCAGCGCTTCATCACTGAGACTGTAGGGCGGCAACGAACACGCCGAATCGCCCGAGTGAACCCCAGCTTGCTCGATGTGCTGCATCACCGCACCAATCACGACCTGCTTGCCGTCAGACACGGCGTCCACGTCGACTTCAATGGCCAGATCAAGGAAGCGATCAAGCAGTACCGGCGAGCGGTCCGACAACTTCACGGCCTCACGCAGGTACGTCAGCAACTCTGACTCGTCATAAACGATTTCCATCGCCCGACCGCCTAAGACGTAAGAAGGACGCACCACCAGCGGGAAACCAATCTCCCGAGCCGCCAATAACCCCGCCTCTTCAGTCTTCACAGTCTTGTTCGGTGGCTGACGTAAACCCAAACCATCAATCATCTGCTGAAAGCGTTCACGGTCTTCTGCCCGGTCAATCGCATCTGGGCTGGTACCAATAATCGGCACACCCGCTTGCATCAGCGCTTCGGCGAGCTTTAATGGTGTCTGACCACCAAACTGCACAATCACGCCCTTGGGCTGCTCCACATCGACCACCGCCAGCACGTCTTCAAGGGTCAGTGGCTCAAAATACAGGCGGTCGGCAGTATCAAAATCCGTCGATACGGTTTCCGGGTTGCAGTTTATCATGATGGTTTCGTAACCATCCTCGCGCATTGCCTGCACCGCGTGCACGCAACAATAGTCAAATTCAATGCCCTGACCGATACGGTTTGGTCCGCCGCCCAGCACCAAAATCTTGTCCCGGTTCGTCGGGCGTGCCTCGCACTCAGATTCATAGGTTGAATACATATACGCGGTCGACGTGGCAAATTCAGCCGCGCAGGTATCGACCCGGCGATATACCGGCTTGACATCCATCGACAGGCGATGGTCTCGTAGTGACTGCTCAGTAACCTCGAGAACCTCGGCCAGCCTCGCATCGCCAAAACCACGCTGCTTGAGATCAAACATCTGATCCCTGTCAATCGATGTCAGGCTACGTCCCTGTAAAGATTGCTCACGCCTCACTAAGTCTTCGATCTGTACGAGATACCAGGGGTCGATACAGGTCAGTTCATGCACTTCTTCCATACTGAAGCCGAGCCTGATGGCATCCGCAATATAACGAATGCGTTCGGCACCGGCCACCTGTAGCTCCTTGCGGATGCGCACTTTCCAATCGCGCGAACTGTCATCCATGATCGGCGTGAGGCCGTCGATATCGATTTCAAGGCCGCGCAGAGCTTTTTGCAGCGACTCCTGGAAAGTGCGACCAATCGCCATGACCTCACCGACAGACTTCATCTGCGTGGTCAGGTAATTTTCCGCCTGCGGAAACTTCTCGAAAGTAAAACGTGGGATCTTGGTGACGACATAATCGAGTGACGGCTCGAACGACGCAGGGGTCGCGCCACCGGTGATCTCGTTCGACAGCTCATCCAACGTATAGCCAATGGCCAACTTGGCCGCGATTCTAGCAATAGGAAAACCGGTCGCCTTGGAGGCCAGCGCAGAAGAACGAGAAACCCGTGGGTTCATCTCAATAATCACCATTCGGCCCGTTAACGGGTCAATGCCAAACTGCACATTGGAGC
>JBLHRT010000115.1:0-8551 GCA_047626255.1 Candidatus Azotimanducaceae bacterium | reverse complement strand
GGAAGGGCCTCGACCTGAATCGTTAGTCGGTTTGCATGAGAGAGATTGCTACAGAAGGAGCCACCCAGCCAACTAGCCTGACACCAATGAGTGAAGTTTTTCGGACGGCTAGCCTAAGTTTCTTGATATCGATCTTTGCAACAATTTCAAACTCATCGGTTTCTTTAAACATGTCCGAATGCCAAGCATTTCAATGGCTTCATCTGTCATAAGCTCGTTATAGCCTGTTGACAATAAAATGGGAATGTCAGGTCGAATCGCTAGCAATTTGGGAACAAGTTGCATGCCCGTCATGCCCGGCATGGATTGGTCGGTTAATACCAAGTCAAACGACGCATACTTCGATGCGAATAACGCCAAAGCATCGTCGCCGTTGCTGCACGCCGACACCCTATAACCCTGTTTTTCGAGGTATGTCTGATACAGGTAAATTAGCTCAGGTTGGTCGTCAACGATGAGAATATGGCCTTGGCCCTTTGGGACTGTGGCTTCAGTCACATGCACTTTTGGAACGAACGACTCGACTGCCGGCAAATATATCGAAAATATCGTCCCTTCACCCGGCTGACTTTCCACCGTCATCTTACCTTGATGTTTTTCCACTATACCGAGAACAACCGAAAGCCCCAACCCAGTGCCTTTGCCCACTTCTTTGGTGGTAAAAAACGGGTCGAAGATATGCTCAAGATCGGCTTCTGAAATCCCCTGACCAGAGTCTTGCACTTTGAGCTCCAAACACCCGCCATCGCCAAGTCCTGAATGCGCTGGGCAGCGCTTCCAATCTTCTACTGTTACCGTCAACACCCCGCCAGACAACTCCATCGCATGCACGGCATTGGAACAAAGGTTGAGAATGACTTGGTGAATTTGGGTGTTGTCCGCTTTTATGGCGGGACATCCTTTTAGTAAATCCTGATGAATTTCGATATTCGAAGGAACGCCCGTCGCAACCAACTCGAGCGCATCACTGACCACCTGCGACAGGTTCAGAGTTTGGATGTTCAACGCCTCCTTTCGACTATATATCAATATTTGGCTGACTAAAACGGCGGCGCGGGTGGCCGATTTATAGATGCTTTGAAGATTCTCCCTTAACTTGCTATCTGCTGGAAACCTCATCATGGAGACTTCAGTATGACCCAGTATCACCGCAAGAAAATTATTAAATTCATGGGCTATCCCACCGGCCAAGATGCCTAAGGATTCCATTTTTTGGCTTTGCCGAAGCTGACTCTCTAGCGCCTTACGTTCAGAGATATCCTGAACAAAGACCACAAACTGCCCGTCTTGTTCTGAACGATACTGCGTGCTGACCTCGACATCAAAAACACTACCGTCCTTGCGTCGATGCTGTGCAATGAAACGTGAAGCAGACTCATCCGCGACTTCTCGGCTTTCCAGATCAGAAATGCGCATCGTCAGCAGTTCTTGCTCGCTATACCCGCTCAACCGGCAATACGATGCATTAACCTCTAACAGACTGCCCTTCTTGCCTAACCGCAGGATGCCATCTTGGGCGGTCTGTAGAATCGTGCGGTACCGCGCCTCGCTGGTCCGCAAACTTTTTTCAGCCTGTTTATGCCGGGTAACATCAGCCATCGCAATGAAGCAATCGGTTGTGGTTTCGCCAATATTGGCATCGACGCTTAACCATAAACTGCGCGTACCAACATGCACCAATATCTCACAGCCTTGCTTGTCACCCGTCTCGAATACTTTTGCCAGACAATTACGGAACCTTCTCTGATGCCCCATCGCCACGTAGCCAAAAAACGTTGACCCAATGAGCAAGGATCTTTCAAGCCCCAACTGGCTCGCCCCTTGCAAATTGGTTCGTATAATTTTACCGCCACTATCGAGGACGTAATAACCGATGGGCGCAAACTCATAGAGCTGGGTGTAGCGATACAACGCCAACTCCCTTTCAATCTGGGCTTCGCGTAACTCCTCATTTTGCATCTCGAGTTCAATCTGGTGAACCTGCAGTTCATGCAGCAACTTTTGCGTATCGGCAACCGAAAGCCCAGCGGCCTGCCTGGAACTGCCTTGCAGGCGCGCTTCGGCGAGACGGCGCAGCTCGGTCGCCGCGGGGGTCATTCTTTTCCGCTTCCCGTATCAAGCTTTACATCGGCCTGATGGGACTTGGCCTGCGTCTCAGGCTTAGGCTCGGTGATGTGCTCATAAGTCCCCAATATGGCGACCACTTGGCCATCGGTATCGTGCAGCGGTATTTTGCTGATCGACAACCAGCGGACACTACCGTTCGCCATGAACTGTTGTTCATCAAACATTAGCTTGGATTGCCCGGACTCCATGATCTCCAGATCACTGGTTCGACAAAGCTCTGCGGCGCCTGTTGGGTATATATCGAAATCGGTCTTGCCAACGAGTACGGCGGGGTCGGCCTGGCCGCAATCCTCAGCGAAAGACCGATTACAGCCGAGATAGACCGAATCGCGATCCTTCCAAAAAACGCGCTGGGGGATATTGTCGAGAACCGTTCGTAACATCTGCCGAGAACTGAACAACTCATTCTCCGCGAGTCTCGCCGAGCTGACCTCCAGAAAAGTGATCACCACACCATCGATGACGTTGTCCATGGTGCGGTAGGGCATGATGCGCACTTTGAACCAGCGACCATCTTTGGTTGACACCTGTTTTTCGATAAAAACCAACGTCCGCAGCACTTCACGGGCATCAGCTTGCAGCCCGGCATAATCCAGATTGGTGGTGATATCGGAAAGGGGGCGCCCGACATCACTTGGAATCAGCTTGAACAGATGCGTGGCATGGTCGGTAAAGCGTCGCACATGCAAGCTGTCATTCAGAAACACAGTGGCGATTTCTGTACTATTAAGCAGGTTCTCCATGTCGTTGTTGACCCACGACAAGTCTTCCACCTTGGATTGCAGCTCAGTGTTGACGGTTTGCAGCTCTTCGTTGAGCGACTGCATTTCCTCCTTAGACGTGGTCAGCTCTTCGTTGGTAGACTGCAACTCTTCATTGGTGGACTGCAGCTCTTCATTGGCAGATTTGAGCTCTTCTTGTGAAGACTGCATTTCTTCGCGCAGAGATTGAATTTGCTGATGTGCCAGCTGAATCTCCTCCTGCAATGCCTTTTGAGAAGCGCTTCTCGTTGGTTGCTTACCCGTGGATTTCACGGGGGCCAACACATCGGTAAAAACCACCATCAACGAGCCCTGTAAGGATGCAGGCGAGATGACCTCTTCTACCGTCAGATCAATGGTTTGAGTGCCTCCGTTGGTGCCTATGAGTAAATTCGAAAGACGTACGGGCCCCTCTTGGCTTAGCGCTTTTGGTATGGCGCTTCCCAGCTCATGGCGCAAGCCATCGCGAGCCATCGCGTATATATTCCAATTTGCTTTGCCCGATGCTGGCTCCAGGTATTTCCCGGTGCGGCCATTGATATAGAGAATGTCACCCTGAGAATTAATCATCGCCGCTGCCGGGGAGTAATTTTGAAGCAAGACCTGGTCGGCCAATGCTTGCAGATTATGGATGGGTGTCGTCATGTATTGAGTACTACTGTATTGAGTGCTATCGGCTTGAGAGCTGTTGGCTTGAGTGCTGTTGGCTTGAGTGCTATCAGTACTAGCGCCATTGACTTGAATGATATCATTTTGATCCTCTACCACAACAACAGGGAAGATTCTGGCAGGAAAATCGACCTCGAGCGGCTTGACTGGATTGTCTAGGCGATTGTAGAGACGTGACTTTTTGTCCCGCGGAGCAAACAACGAAGTGAAATTACCGGTGGTCTCAGCACTGCCCAATAGCAGGATGCCGTTTGTCGTCAGCGCATAGTGGAATAGTGGAATCAACCGCTTCTGTAACTCCGGCCCAAGATAGATCAACAAGTTGCGGCAGGTGAGGATATCCAGCCGGGTAAACGGTGGATCCATGATGATGTTCTGCGGCGCAAAAATGACCATCTCGCGAATATCTTTGCTTATGCGGTAGCCATCCCCGTCTTTAGTAAAAAAGCGAGCGAGGCGCTCCGGCGTGACATCGGCTTCAATATTGGCCGGATAAAATGCCAGCCGCGCCTTCTCGATAGCATCGTCATCTAGGTCGGTGGCGAATATCTGCAGCGAAAATCGCCCCGATGGGTTCACGAAATCAAGAGTTTCCTTGAATATCATCGCCAGTGAATAGGCTTCCTCGCCGGTTGAGCAAGCAGGCACCCAAGCCCGCAGCACCTTGCCCGCGGGGTACTTTGCTAGCAAAGCTGGCAAGGCTTCGGTGCGCAATTGTTCCCACTCCGCCGGATCGCGAAAAAAATTGGTGACGCCGATCAGCAGCTCCTTGAACAACAAGTCTAATTCTTGCGGATTCTCACGCAGATAGCGCGTGTACAACAAGGTACTATCAATCTGATGCAGCCCCATGCGACGCTCGATGCGGCGATTGATGGTGTTGTTCTTGTACAGCGAGAAGTCGTTGCCGGTACGATCGCGCAACAGAATGACGATTTGTTCCAGCGCACTGCGAGATTTGGGCTCCAATAACGACTCTTCGATGGGCTCAATGCCGCGGGGCGTATGATTGAGATAGCCTATCAGGCGATCTGGTAACTCTTTGGGTAGGCCCGTAATATCCGCCAAGCCAGCGTTGATGACGCTACGAGGCATCGAGTCATACTTTGCAGACTCAGGCAACTGCACCAACGTCACGCCGGCGTTTTCCTTAATAGCACGCATGCCCAAGGTACCATCGGAGCCCATGCCAGAGAGAATGACGCCCACAGCACGTTCGCGTTGATCCGCCGCCAGCGAGCGCAGAAAGAAGTCTATGGGCAGCCGTAAACCACGAGGTGCAGTGGGGTCCAACAAAAACAGATCCCCGTGCAGTATCGACAAATCCTTGTTCGGCGGAATCACATACACACAATTCGGCTCTACCTTCATGCGGTTACCGGCTTGCGTCACTTTCATCAACGTGGCGCGTTGCAGCAACTCAGGCATGATGCCCTTGTGGGTCGGATCGAGATGTTGGATAACGACAAAGGCAACGCCAGGCGACGCAGGTACGTGCGAGAAAAATTCTTCCAATGCCTCCAAACCACCAGCAGAAGCGCCGATACCGACAATGGGTATTTTTATTTTAGCCGCCGTTTGCACGACCTCGTCTGATGCGGCCTCTTTTGATGCGAGATTCTTTGAGGTGGCCTCTGTCGATGCCACATCTTTTGATACGGCCTCAATTGATGAAGAATGAGACACCGACTTAGTCGTCTTTTTCATAATGAAGCCCAGCTCTCGGAAGCGTAGCGAGTTATGCTCGAATCTTGTCTATGCTAGCGATAGAAAAACCAAGACGTTGCATTGCACTGTCCAAGATAATAATTGCATATTTTGGCCATTAAAGACATCACTTAATGAGCATGAGCGCGCCGACCTGTTCCCGGCCACAGCCTAGTCATGTGCTGACCACCACCCAACGCCCCTAGCGCTAGATCCCGCGCCGCTCAGAGTAGTGGTCAGGGGTCGGACGCCGTTCCTAGCGAAATCTGGCTATTAGCTCGACGAACATCTTCGGACGGAAGAACAACGAGCCATGGCCTGTCATTTCCATTAGGTGAAATTTGCTGCCTGGAATGGCCGCCGCAATGCGTTGCGCTTCGGCCAGATTCATGTCTTGTCGTCCACAAACAATCAGCGATGGCACCTTGAGATGGCCTAATAAAGTCGACGTGTCTGACTCATGCTCGTGTGCCGTATGCGCGAGCAGTGCAGCAACTCTGCTCTCGTAGAAACGCCAGTACTTTTGTCGTTCGGGTATTTCTTCACCGGCCTCAGCAAGTAGCAGCCGGGCTTGCTCCCCCAGTGCATGTTGGCCGGTCTGCACAACTGGCGGCGTTAACGCGACATCAAACAGGCCCAGCGCGCTGAGTTTGTCTTCATGCCGCAGGGCAAACTGTGCGGCTGTTCTCGCGCCATAGGCAACACCTAGAACGAACGCCTTGGACAGACCCAGGCTCTCCATCAATGCGGCCAGGTCGTCAGCGTACTGACTAAAAGTAAACGCATCATCCGCGCCCCAACCGCTTTTGCCCGTACCGCGGATGTCGAAGCGCAGCACTTGAAAGTGCTTGAGCAGCTCATCGAGCACGACCTCCCAACAGGTCAAATTTTGGCTGGCCGGGTTCACCAAGGCTAGCAACGGTTTTTCCGCGTCGCCCTGCAGCGCGTAGTGAAACATGATGCCATCGATATCTTGTAGCTGAGCACTGGACTCATAAGGATTCATGATTACGGCAACTCCAGATGTTTTTGATGAGATACCAGGGGTCGGAGTGCATTATTTTGTACAGCAGGGGTGGTAGCTTTCGCCGCCACCCCTGCTGTACAAAATTAATGAACTCCGGCCCCTGGTCTAACCGTGACAGGCGCCTGATAGGTAAACGCCCGAGTCACCGGCTGAATGAAAATAAACGCGTCACTAATGCTATTCTCCACACACGCCATTTTTATGGCTTCTTTGACTTTCTCAGCATTGGTTTCGCTGAGAATACAGCGCACGAAACCACTCTCGTGATTGAGACGCCGGCCGGCCGCCGTAGTCTCCGATTCAGCCTCAATAAATCGTGCAAAGCTAACATTAGCGCCCGTCGCACCAGCCGATAGCATGGCGTCGAGCAACAGGTCTGTATGTTTGCGCGCAACAATGCAGCCAAGACACACCTGCCTCTTCAGCCAGGTACGCTTCTTAATCTGACTGAACAGGTTAAGCCCGGCCCCTTTACCTGCCGAGCCCAATTCAATCACGCTCTCGTCGCGCCAATTCGTTGAGCCCTTGATGTTGTCGATCGCCGCGACAATCTGCTGCATGCTCGCCGAGTTACCCCGATTGCCAACGATTGAAGGCAGGTTGATCAAGCCTTTCTGAACAGGCATCCGATACAAGAAGCCGCGACCCGGCAAGTCAAGCTTGCCCGCCTCAATGATGGCCTCGGTAACGGCAATCTTGTCGACGTTATCGACAATCAACACAATGACTTCTTTGACACCTTTCTTAGTAATTTTTAGCCAGCCAAGGCGATCTCTGAGCCCTCGCCCTTCACTATAGAATATCGCCGGCCCATGGGCACCGGCATTCATCGCAGCGCGTGATATCGCGTCAACCTGGGCGGATTGCGCAATGCAAAAAATGGCGGTGAGATTTTCCTTCAAACCCATCGACTCATTGATACCCGGCGCCTCATCGACCTTCGCCCACAACGTAAAGTCACTACCATATTCCACTTCATCGCAGGGCACAGAGAAGACGGCGCCCGCGCTGGAAAGCTGCAACTGACCGTGGGTGACAATGCACTCGATGATCGCGTCTACTTCCGGGTCGGGCACCAGAAACTGCAGGTATTCCAGCTCAGGACTGATCACCGGCATAAAGCTTTGATACCAGCGATCACGAATCACCGTGCCTCTGGCATTGAATAAAAGCGCATTTTGTTCGCCTAACTCAAACAGTCCGTCAATCACCTGAGCCGCTTTTGCCACAGGCAAAATAGCGGTGACAATGGATACGTTGGCGCGCTTAAGAAACTCCATCAGACAGCGCCCACATACTGACTGGATTTTCTAGCGCGCCGGACTAACAGACCCACCGACAACACCACAATGATTGGTCCCACCGACGCCAATGCCAACACCCCAAACCCATCTATCACACCAGGCACATTCGCACCAATGCCTAGCCCCATAGCCAAGACTAACGGCACAGTAATGGGCCCGGTTGTGACGCCAGCACTATCCCAAGCAATATTGACGAAAACCTCATCTGAAATCATCGTCAGTATCAACAGTGCGACGTAGGGTGGAATCAACAGATACGCGAGGGGGATGTTAAACGATATCTTGGCAACACCCGCGGCAATACCCAGAGCAACGCCGGTAGCGACTGAATGCATGAGTAGCTTCTTTCGAAACGCACCGACAGTGATTTTCTCGACGGTTTCACCCAGCGCATTCAACGCAGGTTCAGCTAGCGTTGCCCCATAACCTAAAAATAAACCAAACAGCATGGCTACATATTTGCCCGTATTGCCACCCTCAAACAGCGGACCCGCCATGCCCGTCAAACCCCAAGGCGTGATCAGCGTAAAGGTGGCCGGGACGTTACTACCCAGTTGCGAGCCCAACGGTGAGAGACCAATAAGAATGCCGCCCAAGAATAACGCCATACCCACCACCGCTAGACCGATACCAATAACGATTTCGTCAAGATTGCGGATACGGTCACGCAACACCAGCTTCAGCGATATCAACAAGAACAGGCACAAAGGAATGATCGCACGCAGCGAATCTAAAACGGCCTGCTTGATGGTCAACAGAATATCCATGTCTGGGTCCCAGGCATTACCGCTGACGACATCTGACACACGAGCCTGGGTCTTTTTAAGCACAATGGTCGTATCGCTGAGTAAAATACTGCCGTCTTGCAGGGATTGCTCGCCGCCTTCAAAGAAGAGCTCAACGTTATCTGGCAGCTTTTTTTGGGCCAGAAATTCTTGGAACTCTGATTCAGTGAT
>JBLHRT010000114.1:0-8569 GCA_047626255.1 Candidatus Azotimanducaceae bacterium | reverse complement strand
TAGCGATAAAGACACGCTATTCGAATCGGTGGATTATTCGGCCAGAGCGGTCGGCTATTCGAGATTCCGGCGCCGATCCGTTAAGCTTGACAACGTTCGGAGCGTTAGCGCCATACGCGCAACGAGCCAGTCATTTGAGAAATCTAGGAGAACCGATGAAAATTGCCGAGAATATAGTTGTTAGCATCCACTACGAATTAACTAATACGACGGGAGAGGTTCTGGATTCCTCTGCTGACAAAGACCCTTTGACCTACCTGCATGGTACTGGCGGTTTAATTCCCGGTCTTGAGAAGGCGCTTGATGGACGTGGTGCCGGTGAAAAGATGGACGTCGAGATTGCTCCTGAAGATGCCTATGGTCCTGTCAACGACGAATTGATTCAGTTGGTTCCGCGGTCAGCGTTTGAAGGGGTCGACAAGATTGAGCCTGGAATGAGCTTTCAGGCCGGCGGCAACGAAGGCGAGGAACAGCGTGTTACGGTCGTGGCTGTCAGCGATGACACCGTGACCATTGATGCTAACCATCCGTTGGCGGGTGAGACCCTGCGATTTAATGTCAGTATTGAAGCCGTACGGGCACCTACTGAAGAAGAGTTGGCTCACGGCCACGCGCACTAATCGATGCAATGAGGTTTGACTGCTGATATGGATCCGCGTTCCCAGCATTCCCACGACCATACCCACGACCATACCCATGACCATCAAGAACATGGGCACGGCGGTCATGGGCATGGCCATGACCATTCGGTAGACTTTAGTAACGTCAATTCCAGCTTCATTATTGCCGTGATAGCTAACCTTGCTTTTACCATTCTTGAGGCATTTTATGGATTCATGACAGGCTCAGTGAGTCTGCTCGGTGACGCCGGTCATAACCTCTCCGATGTGCTGGGTCTTTTGCTGGCGTGGGGCGCAGCCTATCTTAGCGGTCGTCAGTCCAGCGCCTTGTACAGTTACGGCTATCGTCGCTCGACCATCATGGCCGCGTTGATCAATGCGGTCGTGTTGGTTTTTGCCGCAGGGTTTATCGCATGGGAGTCCATCGAGAAATTCCTGTCGCCGTCACCCATGGGTGAAGTCACGGTGATGGTGATCGCGTCCATCGGTATCTTGGTTAATGCGGGTACGGCTCTGCTATTTATGCGCGGTAGCCATGATGATTTGAATATGCGTGGCGCCTTTTTACATCTGGCTTTTGACGCGCTGATTTCGGTGGGTGTTGTCATCGCGGCGGTGATTATTCTTTACACCGACTGGCAGTGGGTTGATCCACTGATGGGTCTTATGATTGTGGTGGTGATCCTGGGGGGTACGTGGGGGCTTTTAAAAGAGTCGGTGAATCTGATGTTGGATGCGGTACCCCGGGATATAGAGATTCAGAATGTACGCGAGTATCTGGCCTCAATTGATGGCGTCACAGGCGTGCACGATTTGCATATCTGGGCAATGAGCACGCGTGAAAACGGTCTCACGGCACACCTTGTTATGCCCGTGAACACGCTATGGGACTCAACCGATGACTATGCACGGGTCAGTGCGCAGCTGCGTGAGCGCTTCAAGATTCACCATGTCACGTTGCAGGTCGAAAAAGATATGGCGTGCACCAACACCAACTGCGATTGATATGCACTCAATTGATGTACACTCAGGTCTGCCTTTTTCTGGAAGCTGGTGATGTCGACACTCGAACAATTTATTGCTGATGATCTGGCGCGTGTTGCCCTGGCGCCCATTAAGCTTGATCCTCCCGTGCCCTTGGCTGATTTGCCTACGCCTGCGCTGCTGATTGATCTGGATGTTTTTGATGCCAATTTGGCCAAAATGCAACAGCATGTTGACGCCCATGGCATGGGGCTGCGCTGCCACACGAAGATGCACAAGTCGCCGATAATCGCCCAAAAGCAGATTGCCGCAGGGGCGATAGGCGTGTGCGCCGCAACGGTCAGTGAAGCCGAGGTAATGCTCGCCGGTGGCGTCACCAATATTCTCATTACCTCGCCGGTCGTCACCAGTGAGAAGATCAAACGGGTGATCGATCTGGTGCGGCGCTCGGCAGAGGTCAGGATTGTTGTCGATCATATTGCGGCAGCAGAGTTGTTTAATCTTGCCGCGGCCAGCGCCAATATCAAACTTAACGTGCTGGTAGATCTTGACCCAGGCATGGGGCGCACAGGTATTGCCTGCGGTGAACCCGCTCTTGAGCTCGGGCAGTACATTACGCAGAAGTGCTCTGCACTGGTCTTTTCAGGTCTGCAAATGTATATCGGCAATTGTATGCACATTGAGGGTTTTGAGGCGCGGCGCGCTCGCTATACAGCGTTGCTCGACGCCGGAATCAAGACCCGGGCACTGTTTGAAAGTCAGGGTATCCCGGTAGAGGTGTTCACCGGCGGTGGCACAGGGACCTTCGATATTGAACCAGGTATTGGCGCTCTCACCGAACTACAAGCCGGCTCTTATGCCTTCATGGACGTTGAGTACCGAGAGATCGGTGGTCAGGCGGGTGAGATCTTCGATGACTTTGCAACGTCGCTTTTTATGTTGGTCACGGCTATTAGCAAACCCCAGAAGCGTCTTATCACGGTGGACGCGGGATTCAAGTCATTTGCGTCTGATGCGGGTGCGCCACAATTTCGAGATGTCGAGGGTGTTGACTATCACTTTGGCGGCGATGAACACGGCATTGTGGTATTGAACAACCCCTCAGTAGAGATTCAACTGGGGGACAAATTGATGATGTTGACGCCGCATTGTGACCCGACCGTCAATCTGCACGATTATTACTTCCCTTATCGAGGCGGTCTGGTTGAGGAGATTTGGCCAGTCTCGGCGCGAGGTAGGTCACAATGAGTCCCGTGGTACCTTGGTTTGAAGACTTTCATGTGGGCGATGATGTCAGTGATGTGCCGGCTGTCACTGTCACCGATGGTCACGGCGCTATACACCAAGCCTTGTTTGGTGATCGGCTGCGTCTGCCGCTGGATCATGTGTTGGCGGGGCACGTCACAGGTCAGCAGCGGGCCCTGGTGAATCCATCGTTGGTGTGCAATATGGCCATTGGTCAAAGCACCATTGCATCGCAACGTGTCATGGGTAACTTGTTTTACCGTGGCCTGACATTGCGCCTGCCAGTTTTTGTTGGTGACACCCTCACCACCACGACCAAAGTGGTCGGTTTGCGGCAGAACAAGCCAAAGGAAGGTCGTCCGGCGTCGGGCATGGTAGCGCTGGAAATTCATGTCAAAAATCAGGATGGCGGCACGGTGATGTTGTTCTGGCGTTGCCCGATGATTCCATGCCTTGACCCCCAGGCGCAGACGGGTCATTTGGATGATTTCAGTTTTATGCCGGAGTCCATTGCCCCTGAGACGCTACTCGGGCTGATGCCTGACTGGGATTATTCGGCGTTTCGAGACAGGGTTAAGGGCGAGCACTTTGCCGATTTGCGCGTCGCTGAGCAACGCGCTGTGACGGCGCGCGACACGATCACACTGGCGCCTGAGCTGGTACGTATGACGTTAAATATGGCCATGACACATACCGACGCGGGGCGCAGCGTTTATGGTGAGCGGCTGGTGTATGGCGGACATACGATTGCCATGGCGGCGGCGCAGATAACACGCGTACTGCCTAATATGATGTCCATTCTCGGTTGGTTGACATGCGATCATCTAGCGCCCGTCTTCGAGCAAGACATTATTGAGTCACGGGTAACCATTGAAGGCTTGTTACCGGGGGGGTCTTTGCAGGGCGCTGCACAAGGAGCTGCACAGGGCGGAGTGGCACTGTTACATGTGGAATCCTTCGCGTGTCGTCAGGCGCAGGAGCAAGTGAAAGTGCTCGACTGGCATCTGGCGGCGCTATTCGCCTGACAGCTGACGTATAACTCACGATTTATCAACAGGATTTTACCCATGTTAACCGAGCACTTAGGTGAGATATTGACTGGCGATGCGATAGCGCGTGCTGCTGATAGGGCGATTGGCTCATGAGTCTGGACTGGCAGAACTGGTCCGGTAGTCAGCAGCACAGTGCTCAGCAAATGCTACTGCCAGAGACTGATGCTGACATTGTGTTATTGCTCGACAAGGCAAATAGTGAGTCTCGTTGCGTACGTGCTATTGGTAGTGCGCACTCATTCGTGCCGTTCTGGACCGATGACTATCTGCTGTCGCTGGACAATATGCAGGGGCTCGTCAGCAGTGATCCCGCGCGTCAGCAGGCGACTTTCTGGGGCGGCACCAAGTTACACGCGTTGGGTCAGCCTTTATGGGATATGGGGCTGGCGATGGAAAATATGGGTGATATAGACCGCCAGTCTATTGCTGGCGCGATGAGTACAGGGACTCACGGTACAGGCGTTAATCTGCAGAATATCTCCAGCCAAGTGGTGGGCCTGCGCTTGATTGCAGCCAATGGTGAGATCACCGAGGTCAATATCGACAGTCATCCGCAGCTGCTGCGCGCGGCCCGAGTGTCCATGGGCACCCTGGGTGTGATCAGCCAGGTTACCTTGCAGGCAATCCCGGCGTATTATCTGCATGAAAGACAATGGCTGGCGAGTGTGGCGGAATGCGCAGAGGCGCGCCACGACTTGATGATGAACAATCGTCACTGGGAGTTTTTCTGGGACCCGCAATCAGACCAATGTGCGATGAAAACCTTAAATCCGACGACTCTGACAGCGTTGGATAGCCCTGTTGAGGGCGAGCGTCTGGGACCTAGCTATCAAATCATTCCCTCGGTGCGCGAGCATAAATTCAATGAAATCGAGTTCTCAGTACCTGCTGCAGCCGGCTGGCCATGCTTCTTGGCATTACGAAATTTGTTGCAGCAACGCTTTCCAGACGTGCGTTGGCCTATTGAATATCGCACACTCAAAGCCGATGACAGTTACTTGAGTTCTGCCTCAGGCCAAGACAGCGTCACTATCTCAGCGCATGAAGGTATCAAGCATTCTCATGTGCCCTTGTTCAATGCTGTTGAAGACCTGTTCAGGGAATATGGAGGGCGTCCCCACTGGGGCAAGGTTCATACCCATCAGGCGGCTGAACTCGAGGTTTTGCTGCCCCAGTTTCGAGACTTTCAGCGGATTCGCTCGACACTGGATCCCGAGGGTCGGTTCTTGAATCCGTTTCTGCAAGGCATCTTTGGAATCAATTGATTCTAATAGAGATTCAGCCGCTAGCGACGTGAATTCCAGATCTACTTGGGTATCAATTGTGCTACAGTAGCGCCACTATCAAGTGGGAGGTTGGCACTAGTGTTTGATTTGGTCCAGGCAGGTGGTTGGTTGATGTTGCCGATCATTCTCTGCTCAATTATTGCGGCAGCTATATGTATCGAACGCTTCTGGACCTTACGGTCTGAACAGATAGCGCCGAAAAACCTGCTTGCCCAGGTGTGGAATTCTATTCGCAACAACGAACTCGATAGCCGCAAATTGCGCGAGTTGAAAGCGGGCTCGCCGATGGGTCAGATCCTCGCTGCGGGTATCAGTAATCATCGTCGCGGCCGCGAGCAGATGAAAGAGAGTATTGAAGAAGTCGCCAACCATGTGGTGCATGAACTCGAGCGTTATCTCAACGCGTTGGGTACCGTCTCCCAGATTACGCCGCTGTTAGGTCTGCTGGGTACGGTTATCGGTATGATCAAGGTCTTCTCGGCCATTCGCCTCGAAGGCACGGGTAATGCCGCAGTGCTAGCCGGCGGCATTTCTGAAGCCCTGATAACGACGGCTGCGGGTTTGACCGTTGCCATTCCCAGCCTGTTTTTTTACCGTTATTTCCAGCGTCGGGTAGACGAGTTAGTCATTACCATGGAGCAGGAAGCGCTTAAGTTGGTTGAAGTACTCAACAGCGATCGTAGTGGCAATGATCCACGAGGTGAGCCACGAGGTGATTCACGAGGTGACCCACGGAATGAAAAGGGCGATGCAAAGTCATCTCGCCCTGACCAGGCCGGCGTCGTCGGTCGATAGTTGCTGGAGGTTAGCCGTGAAATTTTCTCGTCGTATCAAACCTGAAGTAGAGGTTAATTTAACCCCGTTGATTGACGTGGTTTTTCTGTTATTGATTTTCTTTATGGTCTCGACCACCTTTACCAAAGACACCCAGTTGACTATTGACCTGCCAGAAGCCAGCGGCAGCCAAGCACCGGCCACACAACAGCAAATCGAGATTACGGTGACACGGACGGGTGAATACGCGATCAACGACGTCAAGCTTGTTAACAACACGTTGGAAACGCTGAAGGCAGCGATCGAGAAAGTCAGTGCTGGCGATATAGCTTTGCCGCTCATTATTACTGCCGACTCGGCAACGCCCCATCAGGCGGTTGTAAGGGCGATGGATGCAGCAGGACAATTGGGCTTCAGTAAGCTGAGTATTACCACGAAAAATGCTGCTCAGGATGACTGACGCCGCCGAGCCTGGCACGACAGACCTGCAGATTTATGGGCGGCTACTCAAATATGTGCTGCCCCTGTGGGGAGCCTTTGTCTGCAGTATCTTCGGCTTTGTTATCTATTCAGTCGCGAATGTTGGCTTTGCTCAACTGATCAGCTATATCGTTGATTCGCTGCAGGGGAGCGACCCGCTAATCAATTCAGGTATTGCTAATTCCCTAAAGGATCTGCTCGGTGGTTCAGGTTCTATCAATCGCACTGTGATTCCCTTGGCCATTGTCGGTATCGTTTTTTCCCGGGGCGTAGGCACCTTTATCGGTAACTACTTCATTACTTATGTCGGTACCAGTCTGGTGCATACCCTGCGGTGTGAGTTGTTTGACCAGTTGCTCTGTTTGCCTAGCCGCTTTTACGACAAGAACAGTATGGGGCACTTGGTTGCCAAGGTGACCTTTCACGTTACCCAGGTGACGGGTGCGGCCACCGACGCCGTGCGCGTGGTGATTCGTGAAGGCTTCACGGTGATGGGCTATGTGAGTTATTTGCTGTTTCTCAACTGGCGACTGACCTTGATCTTTATTGCCGTGGTACCCTTGATCGGTTTTCTCGCGAGTTATGCCGGCCGTCGTTTTCGTCGTATCAGTGAGCGTATTCAGGATTCTATGGGCGATGTGACGCACGTGGCCTCCGAGGCCGTGCAGGGCTATCACGTGGTACGCATATTTGGCGGGGCCGAATACGAACGTCAGCGATTTGAGGCTGTCAGCCAAGATAACCGCCGCCAGTCGATGAAGATGGTCATTACCCAATCCATCGCCACACCCGCCGTCCAGTTAGTTGTGTCGTTTGCGCTGGCCGGCCTAGTCTGGTTGGTGCTAGACCCGGCGCTGCTGGCAGACATGAGTCCGGGTGATGTGGTGGCGTTTATCACCGCCGGTGGATTACTTGCCAAACCCATCCGTCAGCTGTCGGAAGTCAATGTCATTATCCAGCGTGGGCTGGCCGCCGCGCAGGATATTTTCACCCTGTTTGATCAGCCAACCGAGCCTGATCACGGGCATCTTCGCCTCGACAGGGTGCGTGGCAAGGTTGAATTTCGAAACGTCTGTTTTGCCTATGATGAAGCGGCGAGTATCGGCGCTCGCGGTGATGATCGCGGTGATGATCGTGATGGTGGCCGCGACAACAGCCGTGATAAAGATCGCGGTGATGCGCCTGAGCTGGTGCTTGATAACGTCAGTTTTGTTGCCGAGGCGGGTGAGACCATTGCTCTGGTGGGCCGATCTGGCAGTGGTAAAAGCACCATGGCGAGTCTTATTCCGCGCTTTTATACGCCGTTGAGTGGCGAAATTCTCATCGATGACCAGCCGGTAGAGTCAATCCAGTTGGCTGATCTGCGTCAACAGATCGCCTTGGTGACCCAGCATGTGACCTTGTTCAACGATACCGTCAGCAAGAATATCGCCTACGGAAGCCTCCAGAACGCCTCCAGAGAGGATGTAAGGAAAGCCGCTCAGCAGGCCTATGCGCTGGACTTTATCGAGCAGTTAGACGAAGGCCTTGATACGGTGGTTGGTGACAATGGCGTGCTGTTATCCGGTGGTCAGCGACAGCGTTTGGCGATTGCTCGGGCCTTTCTCAAAGATGCTCCGATTCTTATTCTCGATGAAGCGACCTCTGCGCTGGACTCGGAATCAGAGCGTTACATACAGGCCGCACTGGAGGCTGTGGTCAAGGGAAGAACCACCATCGTGATTGCCCATCGCTTGTCGACCATCGAAAAGGCTGATCGTATTCTTGTGATCGATAAAGGCAAGATTGTAGAGCAGGGCAATCACGCGCAGCTGCTCGAAGAGGGCGGTTTCTATGCCAGTCTGCATGGTCACACTGTCAAGACAACAGCAAGGGCGAGCGAGTCGAGTCAGGCACGGGCAGCGGGGGTCGCCAATGCGTTATCCTTGACACCGGTGACATGGACACTGGATCAAGCGAGTATGGCTCTCGGCGGCCTCAGTCGCGAGTCGCTTGTTCGTGCCTGGTATCGCGACGCGCCTTGGCTGCGGGTGTTGACGCCAGTGGCCTGGTTATTTTCAGGTTTGGCGCAGTTACGTAGACGTAAAATTCTGGAGGACACCGCGCGTCACTGGCAGGCGCCAGTGCC
>JBLHRT010000113.1:0-8579 GCA_047626255.1 Candidatus Azotimanducaceae bacterium | reverse complement strand
TGTCGCCGAGGCGGCGCTGGCGGCAGGTCCCACTGTACACGGGTGTTGTGATTCGCCGACTGCAAGCACAGGCAAACACGTGATTGTTGTTGACCAGTTGTTGCAGTGCCTGCTCGTAAGCATCGGTTCGATGGCTTTGGAGGAGCGGCTCGCCATCCCAGAACAAGCCCAGTTGAGTGAGCTGTGACAGGATCAGTGCGGGCGCCGCTGCAGATTCGCGAGGTGGGTCAAGATCTTCGATACGCAGCAGCCATGTGCCGCCGTGGTGGCGTGCATCTAACCAACTGGCCAGGGCCGCCACCAACGAACCCTGGTGTAATGGGCCTGTTGGTGAGGGGGCGAAGCGACCCACATAGCGATCTACATGACTACTTACAACGTCAGGTGATGGGTTCATGGGTCGACAGTCTTGCTGGTCTAGCCGTGAATCTGACGTTCCTTGATTTCGTCAAGCGTCTTGCAATCGATACACTGGGTTGCCGTGGGACGCGCTTCAAGGCGTTGGATGCCGATTTCAATGCCGCATGATTCGCAGTAGCCATAGTCATCTTGGTCGATGAGATCAATGGTGCTGTCGATTTTTCTGATCAGTTTGCGTTCGCGGTCACGGGTTCTCAGCTCGAGACTGAACTCTTCTTCCTGAGTCGCGCGATCAGCAGGGTCAGGGTCATTGGCTGCCACGTCTTTCATGTGATTGACGGTACGATCGACCTCGGTCATGAGCTGCAACTTCCAATCCAGTAGGATCAGCTTGAAGTGCTCTCGCTGTTCCTCATTCATGTAGTCTTCGTTCTTCTTACGCGTGTAGGGCGTGAACTCTGGTTGCGTGTCGATGCGACCAATGCCTTTCTTGGTTGCTTTTGCCTTGCTAGCGGCCTTCTTCGGCGCGTCTGTTTTGGTGACGCTAGACGCTTCTGAAGCAGGCGTTGTCTTTGTAGACTTTGAATCCACAGTGCTGGGTTCAGTCACAGGTTTCTCTCGTTTAGCTGCCCTGGTCGCGTTTTTAACGGCAGGTTTCACGGTCTTGGGCGCTGTATTCTTGGAATTCGGACTGCTCGTGCCCGATGCTTTCTTTGGTTTAATCGTCGTTTTAGCAACGACTTCTTTCGACGTTGACTTCACGGCCTTAGGCTTGGCTGCAGGCGCCTTTTTGGCCGCTGCTTTGGAATTTGGTCTTTCTGCAGGGCTGGCCTTTGGGGCTTTCTTTGGCGGGCTCTTGGCTGGTGGAGAGGTCTTATTCTCGGTGGCTGTCTTGGGCTTAGTCGCCGACTTAGCCTTCCCCTTCGTGATTGCCTTGGCGACGGTAGCGCCGGTTTTCGTAGATTTCTCTGCCACAACTTTTGCTTTTGGCGCTTTAGACGCTTTTGCAGAAGTCTTGGCTTTCACTGTCTTTTTAGGTTTCGCTGCCATAGTTGATTCCAACTTGCTGGGTCACAAAAAAACCGGATCGAAATCGAGCGCGAACGTTACCAGAAGTAGCGCGCTTCGCCAAGCGTCAAATTAAACAAAATGCTCGCGACCGATGGATATCTCGTCTGCAGGCAGAGCATACAAAAAATGACTGACAAGATCGATGTGTTGTTGCTTGAATTAGCAGTAATGTGGTGGCACTTTGGCTATTTGTATTAAATGGGTATCAGTTATGTCCGATGTAATGCGCCGTCCCTATGCCGAACGGCTGCAAGAGATTCAGCCTTTCAAAGTCATGAAATTGCTGGCGCGAGCCAATCAGCTGCAGGCAGAAGGTCACCAGGTCATCCATATGGAGGTGGGTGAGCCAGACTTCCCGACGCCTCAGCCCATCGTTGAGGCTGGTATAGCGGCGCTGCAAGGCGGTAAGACTAAATATACGCCCGCCCAAGGGATCCCAGCGTTGCGAGAGGCTATCAGTCGGCACTATGAGATTGAATACGGCGTGGAGGTAGACCCAGGGCGCATTTTTATCACCGCCGGCGGCTCTGGCGCACTCCTCTTAGCGTCCGCATTACTGTTGAATCCGGGCGAAGGACTGTTGATGTCTGACCCGGGATATCCCTGTAATCGCCATTTTCTCAAGGCGTTCTGTGGTGAAGGCCAGTTAGTGCCCGTGACCGCCGCCGATGATTACCAATTGACCGCGCAGTTGGCGAGTGACCATTGGTTGCCATCAAGTCGTGGGGTGTTGCTAGCGTCGCCGGCTAACCCTACCGGCGCGATTATTGATCCGCTGGCGCTAGCGGCTATTGCCAAACTGGTGCAGCAGCGACGCGGTCATCTGCTGGTGGATGAGATCTATCATGGTCTGACCTATGACGACTCTCGCCCCTCAACCGTGTTGGCGATAGACCCTGAGGCCTTTGTGCTCAACAGCTTCTCGAAGTACTTCGGCATGACCGGCTGGCGCTTAGGTTGGTTGATCGTTCCCGAAAGCGCCGTCAATGATATTGAGAAATTGGCGCAGAATTTGTTCATCTGCCCATCTAGTATTGCGCAGGAGGCGGCGCTTGCAGCCTTCAGTGCGCCTGCGCGGGAGATTATGGAGCAGCAGCGGGAGGCATTTCTGGCGCGTCGCAACTTTCTGGTGCCTGCCTTGCGAGAGCTAGGGTTTGGGGTGCCGGTGATGCCGCAAGGGGCGTTTTATGTCTATGCGACGCTACCGCCGGGCTTTACAGACAGTGAACGCTTTTGCGATACGTTACTCGAGCGTTATCACCTCGCGGTAACGCCGGGTACTGATTTTGGTTTCCATCTTGCCAATCAACATGTTCGCTTCAGCTATGCCCAGGGTCTGGATGTATTGGCCGAAGGGGTTGACCGATTGCGACATGCGCTGCTCGAGCTGGCTCGCCAGTGATCTTCGAGCCGCCGCTCCTGTCAGGCATTTTGGTTCAGCGTTATAAGCGTTTTTTGGCGGATATTCGGCTGGACGATGGTGAGGTAAAGACCATTCATTGTCCGAATACCGGGTCGATGAAAAATTGCGCGAATCCCGGCGATCGTGTCTGGTACTCAACCTCTACCAATGCAAAACGAAAATATGCAAATACCTGGGAGCTCAATGAGACACTGGATGGTGACTTCATTGGTATTAATACTCTGCGCGCAAATCAACTAGTGCGAGGTGCCATTGAGACTGACCTGATTCCGGCGCTGATGGGTTATGGCCGGCTACAAACTGAAGTCAAATACGGTCAGGAAAATAGCCGCATCGACCTGTTGCTGAGTGAACATCCGCAGCAACCTGATGGCTATGTGGAGGTGAAGAGTGTGACGCTGTGTGAACAACGTGAAGGTGCTCGGCTCGGGTATTTTCCTGATTCGGTTAGCGATCGCGGGCGCAAGCATTTGCGCGAGTTGATGGAGGTTGTGGCCCAGGGGGCACGGGGCGTCTTGTTGTATTGCGTGCAGCACACGGCCATCGGTGAAGTTCGGCCAGCGCTGCATATTGATCCCGCCTACAGTCAGGCCTTGCAGTTGGCGATGGCCGCGGGGGTTGAAGTGCTCGCATACCGAGCCGAGATTTCTGCCCGCCAAATTCATCTGACCGAGGCCGTGCCTGTCTCTATGATCGAGATGCCATGAGCCCGACAGAGGGTTTTTTGTTATCCCGGCAGTGGATTGAAAAGCTTGATAGTCAGGTGCTAGTGTACTGGTTGTGCGGTGTGAAGGGTCCCATCAAGGTCATGATTGAGCCTCATGAATCTGTGTTTTTTTTGCCTGTGGCGCAACTGCCGTTAGCCCAGAAGTTGCTACAAAAGGTGCGCTGGCGGCATCGAGAGGTCGCCCTACGAGACTTTCAGAATGAACCCGTGCAGGCCTGCTATTTTGCGACGCAGAAAGATCTGAACATCGCAAGAACACGCCTCTGGCAGCATCAAGTTCAACCGCTGGAGGCGGATGTTCGCCCGACAGATCGCTATCTAATGGAGCGTTTTATTACTGCTGGCGTGCTGATTGAGGGCGACAGCCAGGTTTGCGATGGTGTTGTGGAGTATCACAATCCGCGATTGTGCCCCGCTGAATTCACTCCCGCGTTGCATGTCATCTCCCTCGACATAGAAACCTCCTACACAGAAAATCTGTTGTACTCGATCGCTGTGGCCGGCACGGCGAGAGGCTTGCGTAAAGTCTTTATGGTGAGTTCTGGTGTCGATGTAGCGCCTGGCGTGTTGGACTATCTGGAATATTGCGCCTCGGAAGCCGAACTCTTGTCGCGTTTTCTGGCGTGGTTCGCAGTACTAGACCCCGATGTCGTTATTGGCTGGAATGTCATTAATTTTGATCTGCACTTTTTGCAGTTGCGCTGCGACCATCACGGTATTGACTTCACGCTGGGTCGGCAACAAGAAGTGGTGCACTGGCGCTCAGCGACTCAGGGTCAGCAGCGTTACTACGCATTGATCCCGGGCCGCGTCGCCCTTGATGGCATTGAATTGTTGCGGGGCGCCACCTATCAGTTCGAAAGCTTTAGTCTTGAATCTGTATCACGGACTCTGCTCGGGCGCGGCAAGCTGGTGTCTGATGTTGACGATCGCGCCGCCGAGATCCAAGATCTATATCGGCAGGATCAGGAGTCGCTGGCGCGCTATAACCTTGAAGACTGCGTGTTGGTTGAAGAGATTTTTGCGATCACCGATTTGATGGCCTTTGCCACCGAACGCGCCCGTTTGACTGGCTTGGATCTTGATCGGACAGGAGGCTCCGTCGCCGCTTTTGATTTTTTGTACCTCCCGCGTTTGCACCGAGAGGGGTATGTCGGGCCGATTGTTGCTGATAATAGCGAGAGCGGTAGTCCCGGCGGCTATGTATTGGATTCCAAGCCGGGTCTTTATCAAGACGTGATTGTGCTCGATTTTAAAAGTCTCTATCCGAGTATTATTCGTACGTTTCATGTGGACCCCCTGGCGATGGTGCAAGGTCAGCAGGAAAGCGATGCCGTGGAGGGCTTTCGGGGTGCCAAATTCTCGCGCCGCCATGCTATTTTGCCGGGCATTATCGAGCGTCTGTGGGCGGCACGTGACCAGGCAAAGCTCGCCGGACGCAGTGCCATGTCTCAGGCGATTAAAATCATCATGAACTCTTTTTATGGTGTGTTGGGTTCGCCGGGTTGTCGTTTTTACGATCTACGCTTGGTGAGTTCGATTACCCTGCGCGGTCACAGCATTCTGCAAACCACCCGGGATCTGCTGGAGGGCTGGGGTTACTCTGTGATCTATGGTGATACCGATTCGGTGTTTGTCTGGCTGCGCGGTGAGGCGCAGACTCAGGATGTTGCGCAGACAGGTAGTGTACTCGCCAGTCGCCTGAATGACTGGTGGCGGGTCGAAGTCGAGACAACGTCAGGGACGCTCTGTTGCCTTGAAGTGGAATACGAAACCCACTTCCGGCGCTTTTTGATGCCCCGTATTCGCGGGTCGCAGGCAGGGAGTAAGAAGCGCTATGCGGGATTGGTCGTTGATGAGGGTGTTGAACGGCTGGTATTTAAGGGTTTGGAGGCTGTGCGCAGTGACTGGACGCCACTGGCTCGGGCATTTCAGCAGCAGCTCTACGAACTGGTGTTTCATGACCTGCCGATTGAGGCCTTTATTCGCGAAACCGTAGCGAGTGTTGCTGCGGGGCAGCGCGACGACGAATTGGTGCTGCGGCGACGCCTACGCCGCAAGCTAACGGACTATACAAAGAATGTGCCGCCCCATGTCAAAGCGGCGCGCCATAGCGAGACAATGCGCGAGTCCCTAGGGCTGGCGCCGTTGCTGGCCCATGGTGGCTGGATAGAGTACGTCATGACGATTAATGGGCCTGAGCCACGTCGTTATCAGGCTTCGAAAATCGACTATCAGTTCTACATCGACAAGCAGATCGCCCCAATCGTAGACGCGATACTGACATTTTATGATACCAGTTTGGCGAAAATCACCGAGCGTCAATTAGGTCTGTTTGAAGCAGCCGTCGAGGGTACCGCTGAGGACCGTGGCAGCACGGACCGTGCTTAACAACGCCGGAGGTAGAGCGTCAATAGACGTCGGCCCCGGCGAGGTGCTCACTAGCCGTTTTGCGTGAGTAATGCCTGGACATCGGCAATTGGCATGCGCGCACCAAAGTTGGCCACCAGCAGAGACGCTGCCTTATTGGCCATGCTTGCCGCCTGAACATGGCTCATACCGTGATTGATGCCGTACAAAAACGCCCCGGCAAACATATCGCCAGCACCGGTGGTATCCAGGGCCTTGGCCGCAAAGCCAGGTACAAGGGTAGTCGCGTCGCCGTCAAAGATCATGGCGCCGTCTTTGCCGCACGTCATTACCACTTGTGGGCAGATGGTCTTGAGGCGGTCCATGGCTTCTTCGCGTGAGCGTGAGGCCGTCCACAGGCATGCCTCGTCCTCATTACAGAACACCAGATCGACCCCGCCTTCTGCTAAGTCATCGAAGCCCTGCTTAAAGAACTCGACCATGGCCGGATCCGATAATGTCAAAGAGACCTTCACGCCAGCAGCGCGGGCGATAGCCTGAGCGTCTTGGGCGGCTTGCATCGCTGTCGGCGATGTCACCAAGTAACCTTCGATATACAGGTACTTCGATTGGCGCAGCGCATCTGGGTTGAGCTCTTTGACGCCCAGATTCGCGGTGATACCGAGGTGCGTGCACATGGTGCGCTCAGCATCAGGTGTGACCATCGAGATACACTTGCCCGTGATGCCTGCCTCGCGACCTTGGTCTAGGTTGGTCGTGACGCCGGCAGCTTTGAGGTCATGCATAAAGAAATCGCCAGTTTCATCGCTGGCTACCTTGCAACTGTAGAATGCCTTGCCGCCAAATTGCGCCACGGCCACCATGGTATTGGCGGCTGAGCCACCGCCCGCCTGTTTAACAACGCGATGTTCATGTTCGTTTTCAAGCAAATGAATCAGTTGTTCCCGATCATTAGCCTCGATCAGCGTCATGACGCCTTTTTGCAGTTTAGCGACGTTAAGAAAGCCGTCATCGACTTCATATTCGCTGTCTACTAGGGCGTTACCGACGCCATATACATCGTAGTTTGTCATGTGTACCTCAGGGGTATGAAAAGGGTGTTATAGAGTTTTCAGTACTTTTTCTGCTGCGCTAATCGTCTGGGTAATGTCTGCGTCTGTATGGGCTGATGAAACAAACCCGGACTCAAACGGCGATGGTGCAAGGTTTATTCCTTCGGCGAGCATGCCATTGAAAAATTGATTAAATAGGGCGCTGTCGGCCTTCATCACTTGGCTGAAGTGCCTGACTTCGACATCGGTAAAAAAGAAGCCAAACATGCCGCCGACCTGATTGGTGCTCATGGGGATGCCCGCGTTCTTGGCGGCATCCGCGAAGCCCTGCATCAAGCGCGCAGTCATGGCGCTCAGCGAGCTATAAAAGTCAGGTGCCTCAATCAATTCGAGTGTCGCCAGACCCGCGGTCATGGCAATGGGGTTGCCAGACAATGTGCCGGCCTGATAGACCCCGCCCAAGGGTGCGAGCATGCTCATGATGTCCTTGCGACCACCAAATGCTCCTACGGGCATACCGCCGCCGATGATCTTGCCCAGTGTCGTCAAGTCTGGGCGAACATCGTACAAGCTTTGGGCGCCGCCCAAGGCGACGCGAAAGCCGGTCATGACCTCATCGAAGATCAGCACAGCGCCGCTCTTATCACACTGTTCGCGCAGGGCTTGCAAGAATCCCGGGACGGGAGGCACCAGGCCCATATTGCCTGCCACAGGCTCAACGATGATGGCTGCGATATCGTCACCGGCACGGGCGAAATACGCTTCGACTTCGGTGATGTTGTTATACTCAAGCGTGATGGTATGTTGTGCAAGGCTGGCGGGTACGCCTAAGGAGTCGGGCTCCCCTAGCGTCAGTGCGCCAGACCCGGCCTTAACCAGCAATGAATCGCTGTGACCGTGGTAGCAACCCTCAAATTTGACGATTTTGTCTCTACCCGTAAAGCCCCGAGCGAGACGAATAGCGCTCATGGTGGCTTCGGTGCCGGAGCTGACCATGCGTAGCATCTCCATGCTGGGCATGATCTCGCGCACCTTGTGGGCCATCAGGGTTTCGATTTCTGTCGGTGCGCCGAAGCTCAGACCGTTGTCCAATGCCTCATGAACCCGTGCGATCACTAAAGGATGGCAATGGCCGACGATCATCGGCCCCCAGGAGCCTATATAGTCGATGTACTGCTTGTTGTCCTCGTCGGTCAGGTAGGCGCCCCGACTCTGTTTGATGAAGACAGGGTTACCACCGACACGGGAAAAGGCGCGAACCGGCGAGTTAACACCACCAGGAAGAATATCTTTGGCGGCTTCAAACAAGGTCTCTGAACGTCTCATAAATAGGCTTAGGCTGTGAGCAAGGAGCGAATTCAAACACTCATGCGATCAGGATTCAATTATTCATCGTCTTAGTGATGACATCGGAGGGTCTTTCTAGCGATTTTGGGCGAGTTCAGAGCTGTTCAAAAGAGGTTCAAAAGAGGTTCAAAGTAGGACCGAAACAGTTAAAAAAGTTTAAGACTGATAATAGGATTCAATGTCCGATCGATCGATAATACCCACTGCCGAGTCGATCATGGGCGCGCTG
>JBLHRT010000112.1:0-8600 GCA_047626255.1 Candidatus Azotimanducaceae bacterium | reverse complement strand
TTAAGTCTTGGGGCGCGACATAGGCGACGCCCTTATGTTCAGAATGCAGATAGGGCTCTCGCTGCAAGCCACTGAAGCCTTGATTGGACCCATCAGACACGATCTTCCAGCCCACAGCGCGCACCATGTCATCACCGTCACCGCACTGCAGGCCCAACTCGTCAAAGCGCGCCTGTAACATATAGCTGGGCGAGTAGCGCAGACGCGTGGTCATTTGCCCTGAAGCAGCCAGCGCGTGATACAACTCGACCTCACTGACACCACGACTCATGCCCGTCGCCTGGTCGCAGAACGTCGTCACCCCCAGGCTATTGGCTCTGGCACACACATCCAGACAAGCTTCCGCCAGATCGTAACTTTGCTGCGCCGGATTGTGACGCGCCACTGAGCCCATGACCTTACCGCCCTGCAACTCACCGTTGAGCTCGCCATCAGCATCGCGACCGTAAGCAGACGTACTATCATCGGTTGAGTCCCGATCAATGCCGGCCAACTCGAACGCCTTGCTGTTGCAGTAGGCAAAATGTAGCGAGGCGTTATAAACATAAATGGGATGAGTTGTTGACGCGCTATCGAGCATCGCCCGCGTCAACGTGTCAGCACCTTCCTGCAAGGACGGGTCAAACTGTCGAGCCATGATCCACTCGCCGGGCCTCGCGGCTTCCGCCAACGTCTTGAGTCGGGCAATAGCACCCGCCACCGTTGGATAGCGAAACGGCCCAACATCCTCAAAATTGCCTAGGGTTGCAACCGGCAAAAAATGAAAATGCGGCTCAATAAACCCAGGCATCAGTAGCTTTTCCTGACAATCAATCACCTGTACATCTTCATCAGCCCTGGCCATGATCTCCTCCCGGGTACCTACCTGAAGAATCTTCCCGTCTTTGATCACCATAGCCTCGGCGACGCTCATCTCATCATCCATCGTCAGGATTCTGGCATTGATCAATGCCATGGTGCGGGTCGAGGTGGGCACGGGCTCGCGGCGTCCCTGCTGCCAGTAACGCGCATCGCCCAACTGCGCATTGGTCACAGCCATGATCTTTTGCAGTGCTGCAAAAACCGGCGAGCAACAAGAACACGGGACATGCGGTTGATGCAAAAGCATATAGGCACTGACCTGCGGATGGGCTACAGATGAGAATGAGGTATATTCTTTGAACATATCGATACCAACAGTGGTCTGAGAGGAATTCGGTTTTTGTTATAGTTAGAGTCTACAAACCTATGCGCCTTTGCTCAAGGCTGCGATCGATAGCCCACCTATCGCCCCACTGCCACCTTACTCGCACTGATCGCGGCGAGCAGTAGCTCTACCGAAAAGGGCTTTTGACAAAACTGCAGCTGTGGGTATCTGTCGAGTAAGCCGCCGAGTATATCTTCTGCAAAGCCGCTCATAATCACGATAGGCAGGTCTGGGTACTGCTCAACAATCTTGTCAACCAGCGGCTCACGGCTCAAGCCTGGCATATTCCAATCAAGGATCACACCATCAACACTGGCCTCAGTACCGATCATTACCAGCGCCTCGAGCCCTGACGCTGCCTCAAGAATGCGATACCCGTGTCGCTCCAGCACGGCACCCAACATTAAGCGGATGCCAGCCTCGTCATCGACAATAAGCAGGCTACCTGACGGCAACCCTACTGCCTCGCCATGGGTGGTAGGCTCACAGGATGTTGGTAATGCGTCACTGGCTAGAAAATGAATCCTGACCGTCGTGCCCCTGCCCACCTGACTCATCACTGCAATGGTGGCATCATTGCGTTGCACGATACTCAATACTGACGCCATGCCCAGACCGCGCCCCGTGTACTTGGTCGAAAAATACGGTTCAAACAAGCGTTGCCGAGTTTCTTTATCCATGCCTTGACCCTGATCAATCACCTCCAGACATACCAGCGCTTGCGAGGATGACGTCGCCGGCATGCTTCGCGTTCTTATCAAAACCGTCGCTGAGCCTCCTGCACTTGCTTCAGTGGCATTAAGCACCAAGTTGAGAATCACTTGAGAAATCTGCGTCGCATCTGCCTTAATCATCAAAACATCGGGATCGAGATCTTTCTCAATCGCTACTTTATTGCTTACCGCTGCCCTGAGTAACAGCATCATGCCATCTATGAGACTATTAACATTAACGATCTCTAATGAGACTTCGCCATGGCCCGCGTACACCAGCATCTGCCGGCACAATTGCGTTGCACGACGAGCGGCATCGTCCATGGCAGAGAATTGAACATCAGCATCATTGGGTTGCTCACGCAGCAATTGCAGGTTGCCTGTAATAATAGTTAATAGGTTATTGAAATCATGCGCGATACCTCCGGCAAGAATGCCGAGACTCTGTATCTTCTGCTGCTCCAACATTTCTCGCTCGCGCTGATGCTGCCTAAATTCATGTTGCTTCAACTCATCCAAATCCGACATCGCACAACGTATCGACACAACATCGAGTTGCTCATTCAACTCTGGCACTGCATCAATTTTAACCCAAAAAAAATCATCACCAGGACGGACAATACGCAAGGTCACATTTTGTTTTTCTCCGCCCAAGCACTTTCGCAGACTGGCAAAATACATCGCTTCATCCTGCAGAAAAATGATACTTGAGAGTCTAAACTTCTTCTTTATGGGCTGGCCTAACAATTCAATCAGGGTATTGTTGTAATCAAGCAAAATACTTTTTTCGTCTATGCGGAAATACCCTACCGGCGCGTTATCATACAGGTTGCGATATTTGTCCGTCATCTCCGTCAGTGACAGCTGCGCTTCGCCAAGCGCGACATTCTGCAGCTCAAGCTCAATTTGGTAAGTGCGCAATTCATGCACAAGCTTCTTGGCATCGACTAACGTAAACTCGTCAGAAAACTCGCCGCGAAGCGAGAGAATACGTTCAGACTTTTCCCGCAGGACACTCTCTTCTAATGAGTCAGATTCTGGTGAGCCGGACTCTTCCGAGTAGGGCTCCGGCAAACCGGGTACTTTCTCTATCATGAAGTTACCAATTAAGTGCATGCAAATGAACTAACCATCGACCACTGTACTGATATATATCAATTGCTCATCGGCGCTATCTGGCACGCCATCTATCGAAACATTCACTGTTGTTGTTACCGCCAGCAACGCACCATTCTTATGTCGATACGTGGTATTGAAAACTAAAGATTCCGCTTTATTCCAACCCTGCAGCAATGCCCCGCGTTGCTCTCCAAGACTCTCCACGTCAATGTCAGAATACTTCATTGCTGCGAGCTCAGTTTCTGTGTAGCCAAGCACCTGCCTCACCGAACCACTTGTCAGTGTGATCTCTCCACGCCCATCGTCCACCCGTAATACAAGTAACGGCACTAAATCCAGCACGGCCTGCAAATCAACTATTTTTCCCCGAAGCTTACTCGTGCGCTCGTCAACAAGCTCATTGCGATCTTTTCGCGTGTTTTTAATAATATGCTCAGCTTGCTTCAGCAATGTAATATCAAAAAAAGTGACAACTACCCCATCGATCACGTTCAAGGTCGTTCGATAAGGACTTATGCGCATCATATAAACACAATTACTTTTATCGCTAACCTCGACCTCGCGACCACTCAAGCTGACAAGCACCTCACCCGCCTGACTGGCGATGTCAACATTCAATAAATTCGTGGCAAAGTCGGCTATAGGGCGACCCACATCTGCCATCGTGATGGGCACGATACGGGTTATCGACGGTGTCGATCGGCGAATGCTAAGATCAATGTCGAGAAATATCGTCGCTATATCGGTGCTATCGAGCAGGTTCTGCATGTCGTTATGAGCATTTGAACGCTCTTCGAGATGACCCTGCAACTCATCGTTGACAATCATCGACTCTTCATTCAACGACTGGAGCTCTTCTTTTGACGCCTCTATTTCCTCACTGGCAATTTGCAACTCCACGTTAGTTGACTGTAATTCCTCGTTGGCTGACTTAAGTGATTCATTTGATATCTCCAGTGCCTCAATGGTATTACGCAAGTTCACCTTTACATTCTGCAACTCCCACTCAAGGCTCTCGATGGATTTCGCTTTCTCGGGAACTCGCTGGCGAAACATCACCATGATCAAGCGCCCTTTGGGGGCTAGCGTGCTAATCGCCTTGGCACTCAAATCAAATATCAGATCGCCTTGCTCGGAGGGTACCTTGAGATCGCGGATACTGGCTTCGAGTCGGCCTGCATTAACATCATCTACTAGCCTTGAGATAGCCTTCTTGAAGGCGGGCTTAACCATTTTCAGCACGTTAGATGTGCTACTACCGGGGGAAACCCCCAAAAAATGGCTGACATGACCATGGACGTAGAGCAGTTGAAAAGACTTATCGATGATTATACAGGGCGGTAAATCGCTCTCCAGCAACATAGCCTCGACGACATTCAGGGTAATGGGGTCACTGCCAATCCGCGGTTCAACAACATGGCTAGTGGATATTTTCATCGCCGCTGCAAGGGTTTCAAGCGGCGAGAAATCGACACGAAATCGACTCGCCCCGGAAGTGCTTTCACGCCTAAATATCTTCCAGCCCGCGTCACCCTGACGCTTGAACAGGTCGGATGCCGCACTAACAGTCTCTGATGAACCCAGCAACAAAACCCCATTATGGTTAAGACTGTAATGAAACAATCTCAACAACTTATTCTGCGAGCTATGATTGAGGTAGATCATAAGGTTTCGACAACTAACAAGATCAATCCGTGTGAAGGGCGCATCACTGAGTGCATTTTGCATCGCAAACACAACTTTCTCCCGTACGCTTTTCGTTATCTGGTAGCCGCCGCCCTGGCCAAAGGCATTGCGGGGATTTTTTTCATACGAGTTGTTACGAGCGTTGCCATAAACGCTGTCATGGGCACCCTCAAGGGTGAAAAAACGCCGCAATCTTATTTTACTTACATCACGCCTGATGCTATCAGGGTAGTGACCCGTACGAGCCGTCTGTAAGGCTGCCTCATCAACATCGGTGGCGAAAATCTGTAATTCAAGACGCACCTTCATCTTTTCCATACATTCAAGCAACAAGATACAGAGGGAGTAGGCTTCTTCACCCGCACCACAGCCCGGCACCCATACTCTGAACGTATCGCCGTCAGACTTTTTTTGTAAGGCCAATACCAACTGACTCTTCAAACCATGAAACACTTCTCTATCGCGAAAAAAATGTGTCACACCAATCAACAACTCCTGGAACAACAGATCTATCTCGCTTGGATGCGAGAGCAGAAAGTCCACATATCCCGCCAAATTCGCCAGCTGATGAGCGCGCACTCGGCGCTCTATACGACGATAAATAGTACTGCGCTTATATTCCGAGAAGTCGTGGCCGACTTTTCTTCGCAACAGGATAAAGATCTTCTGCAGATCTGCGTTATCTTCAGCTTTCGCCGCGGGCTCTTGCTCATGATGGCCTTGAAAACGTCCGCTGAGCGGAGCGGCAAAATACTGCAGCAAACGTTTCGGCATTTGCTCAACGGGCAGCACAGCGTCTGCCAAACCGGTTGCCACAGCACTCAGCGGCATACCGTCATATTCGGCGCGCTGTGGATCTTGGACCATACACAGCCCTCCCGCGCGCTTCATCGCCTTGATACCCAGCACACCATCAGTACCTGTACCAGACAATACAATCACGCAGGACCGATTGCTTTGAGCCTCTGCCAACGAGCTGAAAAACTGATTGATGGGCAGATGACCGGCGCGATTAGCCGGCAGGCTCAGCAGGTAAAGAATACCTGCATTGATGGCCAGTTCACGGTTGGGTGGAATCACATAAACACGATTTGGTAGCACCAGCTCACCATCTTTCACCACAGCCACTGGCATGGTAGTCACGCGCTGCAACAGCTCGGGTAACACGCTGACATGGTGAGGATCTAAGTGCGATATCAATATAAAGGCAAGACCACTACCGATGGGCATGTGACGAAAAAATGACTCAAAGGCTTCCAGGCCGCCAGCAGAAGCGCCCAGCGCGACAATAGGCACAGGTCCTGCTTTCGCCGGCGCGCCTTCAGAAGAGCTGTCAGCGCTCGCGTGGTCGGTTTTTTTAGTCGTCATGAACTCTCTTCGTGCCAGGACGCTTCAGGCGTTGACTGCGACCATTGAGAATAGAGCGTTACGCGCCCCACAACCCGAACCCAGATCAATATTGCTGTGGTAGTATCAGTGCATGCAGACAACAAGCACAAAATCCACGACAAATGGCCCACGCATAGGTATCGACCTTGGCGGCACAAAAATAGAAGGCGTCATCCTCGATGCCGAAGGCAAAATCAGTACCCGATTGCGCAAGGCAACACCCGTGGGTGACTATGGGGGCACCCTCACTGCGATAGCAGAACTGGTCACCGACCTGTTCTATCATCATGACGATGGCAAAAATCTGTCAATGATGTTGCCCATTGGTATCGGCACGCCCGGCGCAATATCGATCGCAACGGGACGGATGAAAAATTGCAACAGCACCTGCCTTAACGGCGAGGCTCTACGCGAAGATCTTCAGCAACACCTACAGCGTCCGGTGCGCATTGCCAACGATGCTGACTGTTTCGCATTGTCTGAAGCCAGTGATGGCGCAGCCGCCGGCGCCCACTCGGTGTTTGGCGTTATCCTCGGTACCGGCGTCGGTGGCGGGCTCGTGTATCAAGCCCGGCTTCTCTCCGGGGTCAACGCCATTTGCGGTGAATGGGGTCATAACACGTTGCCCCTGTCTGCCTACCAACCGCTTGCTGATGAGACATTACCTCCACAGATCGCCAGACAGCGCCATTGTCTCTGCGGTCGCGACGACTGTGTTGAAACCTGGCTGGCTGGACCCTCACTAGAACGTAGCTACAGGGAGCTGACGGGCCAGCGCATCAGCGCGAGGGAAATCTCCGTGAAAATCGATGCCGGTGATGCTCAGGCGGTCGCGTTGTTTCAACGCTACTGCAACTTGCTAGCGCTGGCGCTGTCAACAGTGATCAATATCGTTGATCCAGCGGTGATCGTATTGGGTGGAGGTCTGTCGAATCTGACCGGGCTTTACGCGTTGCTGCCCGAATATTTGCCGCGCTATGTTTTTTCGGATCAGGTCAACACCCGCATTGTTCAGGCGCAACACGGTGATTCCAGCGGCGTACGTGGCGCAGCCTGGCTCTGGCCATAGCCATAGCCATAGTCAGAGCCATAGTCAGAGCCATAGTCAGAGCTATAATCCACGCCGACACCGTGACCGACACAAGGCAATGAACACAAAAGAATGGCCCATCGCGTATCATGACCTGTTATTGTCTGCCGACGCTGCGCGCGAACTTAATGAGTAGGTCAGCCGCACTCAACTGAACTCAACAGCACCCATCCTTCTTTGGAGTTACTATTATCGCTACTCACGTGGTCGAAATGAATCGACAGCCCATTGAGCTATTCAAAATCCTTAAATTCGAGGGACTGGTCAACAGCGGTGGCCAGGCGAAACTCGTGATCGGCGACGGCCAGGTCAAGCTCAATGGCAAGGTTGAGACTCAGAAAAGCAAAAAAATCCTGTCCGGCGATGTTATCGAGTTTCAAGAGCATGAACTTCACATGTTGCTGAAGGAACCAGAAGAATCCGCGCCCCAGGATGCCGTGTCAGAACCCACAGCCCCGTCGGATGCCCCACAGGCAGACACCTGACACGCGAGTCAACGTGGCTATTGATCCAGCGTTGCCGTCGCTGTGTCGTACCATTGAAAGTAACGCTGCACGCCATTTTTACCGGCTTCAATCAATGCCAATTTGGTGTCATTGGCAAGATCAAAGTCAGTCGTACCGACACCCAGACTATCGATATAGACAGTGCGGGCCCAGTCATCGCTGTGTAGGTGCTTACTGGCTTGCGCCTCGAGCATGGTCGTGATCAACGCCCAGCTGTAGTCAAAGAAACTGTCGACATTCCTATGGGGCGGTTCCGCATGGTCACGAAACTGGGCTATTTCGCGATGGGTATCGAGCCGAAAACCCAAGGTCTCTTTGTTATACACGTAATTTGAAATAGGCCGCGCGACGCCCTCGAATCGCGCATTGACCCTGTTGTAGTCATCAGTCTGTTGATAATGGTCCGTGTCGATATACTTGCGGCGATCAAATAACTTAATCGGGAAGTTATTCAGTACCCCGCCATCAATGTAGACATCTCCCCGGGTACTGCGCGGTGCCGCAAAAAACAACGGGATCGACATTGATATGCGCACCGCATCGGCGATACAGGTGCGTGGTGTATGTTCCGCAGAAAACACCTCAGAGAAGCCTGTCGATAGATTTGTCCCTATCAAGTACAAAGACTTAAAGCCTCGGTCGGGCGCCATGGCTTCAATGTCGGCGAAGGTACTCTCCTTATTACCAGTTTTGGTCTGAATGATACGCCCGATCCAATCTCGAAAATAGTCACCCTTGAACCACCCATAGTCCTGTAACAGCCGCTGCGTGTCTTGCACCAACCCCCACGAGTCATCCTTGAAAGCATTGAAATCCAACCCCCAGAGAATATCCCGAGCTTCATCATTGGTATAATTCAGACCTAGTAAAACCGCATTAATGGCACCAGCAGAGGTACCACCTATACGGTC
>JBLHRT010000111.1:0-8684 GCA_047626255.1 Candidatus Azotimanducaceae bacterium | reverse complement strand
CCTATTTCGGTGGCGATATCAACTACGCGAGTTATGGCGGTAACCAAATCGCGGACTATGCCGTCAAAGTAGGCTGGGAGACTGAAAACTTTATTCTGCCTGAATTCGGTATCGAGGCAGGCTATCGGTCATTCAGTATTGATGCGGATGCAGACGATCTGGATGTCAACGTCGATACCCAGGTTGATGGTGTGTTTCTAAACCTAACAGGCCATTTCTAGACACTGCGAGCGGTGCTACTGAGCGCATTTGGCGGGAGCCTATTTTACATGGTGGAACCTATCGAATATATGCAGCGCACACGGCGCTTTTACGAAGCCCGAGGTTTTGCACCTTACCAGTGGGCCCAGCACACGACGATTCCCTGGCAACAACCTCACAAGGCTCTGGAGAATAGTCGCGTCGCGCTAATCACCACTGCAGTGCCTGACGAGGCAGTGCCCAAGCCGGCGCGCACAGCCACCAGTTGGGCGTTGTCCGATGCCCCAGCACACTTCGGTACACAGGAATTATCCTGGGATAAGCACACCACCCATACGGATGATCGGCGCTCTTATTTTCCCTTGGAAGATTTGCTCGATGCGGCACAGTCCGGCTATATCGGCAGTGTTGCGTCGCGCTTTCATTTTGTGCCAACGCAATTTAGTCAGCGCCAATCTTTGAACGTGGATGGCCCAGCAGTGGCCCGTGCCTGCCTCGATGATGAGGTTGATATAGCGATACTGGTGCCGTTGTGACCCGTTTGCCATCAGACCGTCAGTTTGGCGGCCAGAGTACTTGAAGCAGCCGGTATCTGCACCGTGATTATCGGCGCTGCTAGGGATATCGTCAATCACTGTGGTGTTCCCCGGTTTTTATACAACGATATGCCGTTGGGCAACCCTCTGGGTCGACCCGATGATCGTAGCATGCAGCGCCAGACACTCTACCAAGCGCTTGATCTTGTGGCCGCAGCCAGTGGTCCGGTGATTGCTCAGACGCCATTTCAGTGGTCGTCGGATGATGCTTGGCGAGCTGATTTTATGCGGGTTGCTGTTACTGATAGGCCAGAGAAGTGATCTAGCACTGAACACCGTGATAGGTTATGTGGGAGTGGTTGTCGAGCGTCCATAGGTATAGCGGTTCCAGCTAAAACCTAACAGCCCCATGACGACATTGGTCGCGCAGGTGGCGGCAAAAATACCCATGACGCCGTACCATTGGCTCCCGAGATACGCCAGGGGTACATAAAGCACAAACATGCGCACCAGAGACATGGTGGTTGAAGAGATGGGTTTACCAAGGGAGTTGAACGTTGCACTGGCCATCATCAACACGCCCCAAGTTCCGTAGCTGAATGGCACAATAGCGAGGTACAAACTGGCGTAGCCAATCACTGTGGGGTTGTCTTCGAACAGACCGCCGATATGGTTGCCAAATAGGAAGAACAATACTGCCACACCTAAGCCCCAGAGCATGGACCATAAGAACGATGTCATCATGCCTTCATTGGCGCGTGCATAGAGGCCCGCGCCCCAGTTCTGACCGACAAAGGGACCGATGCTTGCCGACATGGCGAAGAGTGGGATCACCGACAGGGCTTCGATACGTGAGGCTATGCCAAAGCCGGCGACGGCTTCCTTACCATAGCCGGCGAGAAAGCTGACGATAATCGCTGTCGATACAGGTCCGATCAACTGGGTAGCTGTTGCGGGCATACCAACCACAAGAATGCGGCGCCAAGAGCTCAGCACGCTCGTCATAGTGGTCCGAGAGAAATCGATCAGGTGCTCACGGTTGATCAACACATAGTAGGTGAGTGTGCACAGCACTAAACGGGAGATCAGCATGGCCCAGGCGGCGCCTTCAAGACCCATTTCGGGCACGCCGAATAAGCCAAAGATAAAGATAGGGTCGAGAATCGCTTGTAGAATCGCACCGCCTACCATGATGGTACCTGAGATGCGCGCGTCTCCCATGGCGCGCAGGGCGCTGGCGCCGAGGGCGGGCAGGGCATAGAACACCAGGGCGAAGTACCAGATCTGCATGTAGGTCACAATCAGGGGCAGGGTGTCGCTATCAGCCCCCAACATCGCAAACAGGGGTTCGATGGTGAAGTAGCCAATGATGGATGTCACAATCATCACCAGCGCGAGCAGGAAGATGCCATCGGTGGCGAGGCGCCGAACCAAATTCTGGTCACCACGGCCGACCGTGCGTGCTAATACTGAAGACAAGCCAATAGAAATACCCAGTGACAATGATCCCAAGGCGCCGGTCACAGAAAACGTAAAACTATAGGCCGCCAGGGCATTGGTGCTGACGTTACCTAACAGCCAAGTCTCGAACAGTGCGGCGCCTAGATTGGCAAAAATACCCAGTACCATGGGTAGCGTCAGGCTAAGAATACCGGTGCTGACGGGACCCTGGGTGAGTTTTGCTGGTGCCAAACTCAGTGCCCGTCGTTGCGGTTAAGTGGGTGTTTGATATGGGCGTTGACTAAGAGTCCGAAGTCATTGGTTGAAAATTCCGATGCGTGCCATTGCTCTGTCAGGCCCGGCGCTTGCTCAAGTTCAGCGGCCATACCGCGGACAAGAGCGGCTACCTTGGTGCCATTGCCGGTGATCTGGGCATGGCTGATGGATAGCTGAAAGGTATGAAAGCGACTGCGGGCCATGGCCGTAAACTTTTTCGAGCTTTTATCATCGAGCGCGCCATCGCTCGCTACGGCAGCGCAGCCAATGCGCCAGATTTCTGCGGCGGATTTGAAATGGGATTCAAGTTTACTGTCGTCTTTCACTCGTTTTACCCTGGTCTCGTTGATGGTTGAAGGGATGGTATGCCCGTTGGATGGCCGGCGCATATTATGCCAGAAAACCCTCTGCCGTGGAGTTGCTAATTTTTCATCAAGAGGCTGACGGTTTTATCGTTGATAACGGTTTTGACGTTGAAATAGTACTGCAGGCTCTCCCGCTTAATCTATAATAGCTGATTTCCACGGCGCGCAAGCTGCACCAACCCGCATGAACCCGCTGAACTATTGTTCCCGCCGAGACTTTCCCCTTGAGCAAGCCCTTGAACAAGCCATTTTCCAAAGACCCTGTCACAGAACAATCGCTGCAACATTCTATCAAGGATGGTGTTGCCTTCTCGATTATGGCCGGTGTCGGTGAAAACTATTTTTCTGCCTACGCTGTGTTTTTAAAAGCAACGACCCAGCAGGTAGGCCTGCTGGCGGCCCTGCCGCCGTTGCTAGCGTCGTTTGCCCAGATGTTGGCGGTCGTGCTGGGTCAGGTGATGGGCATTCGTAAGGGGATAATCGTCGTCGGCGCTGTGTTGCAAATTTTGGGTCTGTTGCTGGTGGCGACATTGCCCGTTATGTTTCCAGACTACGCGTTCAGCCTGTTGCTGTTTAGTGTGGTGTTGTACTTTGTGGGGCCGAACCTAGGAGCCCCACTGTGGGGTAGTCTTATGGGCGCCTTGGTACCAGAGAATGTACGTGGGCGCTTCTTTGCCCGGCGTACCCGGCTGTCCAGCGTCGCGTCTTTCTCAGCGCTGTTGATCGCAGGTACGGTGTTACAGATATTCGATGCGCTGGGGTTGACCCTGTATGGGTTTTTGATGATCTTTGCCATCGGCGTTGTGGCGCGTGGTTACTCAAGCTACCACCTCAATCGTATGGTGGATCCGCCCAGAGTTCATCGCTCAGCTCCCAGCCATGAGCGCGACGGTTTGCCGAGCCCTACCTTGCTGCGGCAGTACCCGAACTTTCTGCGGTTTTCCTTGTTTTTCGCCTGTATGCAGTTTGCCGTGGCGATCTCCTCGCCCTTTGTCGTGGTTTACTTGTTGCGTGATTTGCACTTCAGCTATCTTCAGCTGACCTTGAATACCGCAGCCTCGGTGCTGATGCAATTCTTGGTATTGAATCGTTGGGGGCGTCTCGGGGATCTGTTCGGCAATCGTATCATGCTGCGACTAACGGGCTTCAGCTTGCCGTTTATGCCCGTGCTGTGGATGCTCTCCACTGACGTCTACTATCTGCTGCTGGTGCAGCTGATCAGTGGTCTGGTGTGGTCGGGTTATTCCTTGAGTAGCTCAAACTTTCTATTTGATCTAACGCCCCCTCATCGTCGCGCAGGGCTTATGGCGACCCACAATCTATTTGCTAGTATTGCGGTATTTGCGGGGGCATCTGTGGGTAGTACCCTCGTGTTTCTCTTGCCAATGAACATCGATGCACGTGTTGGGTCATGGCAAATTGCCTTCCATTGGTCTTCAGCTTTTTACAGTATTTTCCTTATCTCCGGTGTCACTCGCCTGGTGATAGGGTGCTTGTTTTTGCCCCATATCGAAGAGGTTCGGAGCGTTAAACCCATGAGTTATCACGGGCTGGCGTTCCGGGTCACACGTTTCTCGCCGGTTTCAGGCGTGATATTCGACATCATCGCTCGGACCCGCAAGAAGGATGACGGCGCGCGCTAGAAAAGGTGCGTTATCAGGTTTTAAAGCGACCCATCGTATCACTGAGGCTGTCAGCGATCATTGACAGGTTTTGCGCCGCCATGATGATATCTGACGTGGAAGAGGAGAGTTGATCGGCCTGAACAGTCAGGCGTCCCATACTGCTACTAATGGTAGAAATTGTGCTCATTTGCTGCTGGCTGGCAATAGTGATCGACTCATTGACGCTGGCCAGTGATGTGATGTGATCTCGAAGACTGATGAGCGTAGTACTTACCGTTTCTACTAGGTGTATTCCGCCCTTGGCAGAAATCGCTGCACGACTCATCGATTCGACGGAGGCGCCTGCTGACGTGTTCAGTAAAGCAATCTTCTTCTGGATGGTGACCGTGCTTTCTTGTGTGCGGGCGGCCAACGTTCTTACCTCGTCTGCGACGACGGCAAAACCACGGCCATGTTCGCCAGCACGGGCTGCTTCAATGGCTGCGTTAAGGGCCAACAGGTTGGTTTGGTCGGCGATAGCGTCGATGAGGTTGAGTACCTCATCGATCGATGTGACCTGGTCTTGTAGATCCTGGATCGTCGCGCTCGATGCGGTGACCTCATCAACGAGTAGCTGAATATTGCCAGACGCTAGCCGCGCAGTGTCCGAATTGCTTTCTGCATTTTCGCGGGCTTCGCCGGTAGCGCGAAAGGCGATTTTGGTCTTGTCAGTGACTTCTTGGACAGAGGCCATGAATTCCTCGACCGCACCACCGATGGCGTGAATGTCGCCGGTCTGGTTCTTGACGGTGTGATAGGAGTTTTGCATCGTCATATGCAGTTCTGTGCTTGTGGCGCTAATCTTATGGGTCATATCGATAACGCTGTTGAGAATTTGGCGCAGCAGTTCTGAAAAGTCATTAATCCCCCTGGCGACTCGATCAATCTCTGATAGCCCGACGGGTTTAATACGTCGTGTTAGGTCTGCGTCACCCTTTGACATGGATTCTAACCATTCAGCGAGTTGAGCCAGTGGGCTGACAATGTGTTTTGCAAAGAATATCGATGCGCTTACGACCAGTATCGAGACAACCAGCAGGGTCAACAGCGTCAACTGTAAGATGGACGACGCTAACGCACTATGTCCGGCAAAAGCCTCTGATTCATCGATTTCCGACAGGATTGCCCAGGTCATATCACCGACTTTAAGTGGGGCGTAAGCCGACAAGACGGGAACGCCGCGATAATTTGGAAATATGGCGAAGCCTGTTTTACCTGCCAGCGCTTGCTGGACGCCTGGTGACACCGCCGGTTGTAATGAGATACTGGAGTTTTTGGCGCGAATATCAGCATGCTGTTTGATGCCTTGTTTGCTCAGTAAGCGCAGATAAGCGGCTGGCGCCTCGACAAAAAGCCGACTTTCATTACGCAGGGTCTTGTCGGGGCCCACGAGATAGACCTCGCCACTGGCGCCGAAACCATTGCTCTGCCAATCGCCGTTCTGGGTCATGATGTCGTTGAGCCTGTCGATGGGCATTTGAAAAATCAACACGCCAGTCGTTTTACCGCCTGTTTGAATGGGCGTCGAGACAAAGCTCGCTGGCGCGTTATAGGACGGCCCATAAGCGGCGAAATCGGTGATGTTGGTCTCGCCCGGTGCCAGCGACAGGGCCTCCTGGAACGCGTGCCCCAGACCTGAGTCACTATAAGGTCCGCGGACTAGGTTGGTGGCGAAATCAAGCTCCTTATAGACGCTGTAAACCACATTGCCTGATGTCGCATCGACGATAAAAATATCGTAGTAGCCAAATTCTTTAAGAAATTTGCGCATGCTGGGATGGTATCGATTGTGCAGCGCGTTATATGTGGTGCTGTCTGCTCGGTTAGTGAGACCGTCTTTCTTACCGACGGGCAAATCACTCGCCGCAATGTATTGATACTGAAGCGCTATCGTTGTTTCGGAAAGGTTCTCATGCAAGGCTGCTACGTCAATAGAATCAGGGTTATGTGCATCAAATCGGGTTTTAAACTCAGTCTCGTAGTATCCCTGAACCGTTTCTCTTGGCGTTGGGCCATCGGTGGGTAGGGCGGGACTGTAATCATCATACGCCGCGATGAATTGGGTCGTGGCGGTGACGGTGGCCTGATCATGGGCCATGGTAATGGCCTGATGCTCTATGCTTTGCAGATAGCTTGAGACGTTACTGCCTACGAGGACCTGTTTGGCCCGCAGATTACTTTGTTGCTGTGCCAGCGCCTCCTGCTTCATGCCTGATAAGGCCGCAGTGGATAAGACAAGCGCAGTGACGATCGTTGTCGCAATAGCGATCACCGACGCCATTAAAATTAGTCGCAGTTGTAGGTTCACGGTTATCTCGTCTCTTCCATAAGTCTATTGAGTTTATCCTGATATATTATAGACGCTATTGTAGACCGTGCCACAGGGTTCTATGGCTAAATTCAGGCCGTTAAAGATGGGTGTGCGCGGGACCGCTACGCCCAATGTTCGGCGTTCCTATCATACAGCCAGCCCTCTGTGCCCGCGTACAGCCTGATTTTCTCATAGCCAGTTTACGCGGTCGATCTCAGATGCAGGCGGGTCCCAAGGGTGGTGGGGATCAGGAAAGCTCATCCAACAGGGCCAGGGTGTGTCATCTTCCTGCTCATCGAGCCAATTAATGGTTCGGTTGGCGACCCAGTCCGTGTGACACAGATCGGTAGGTACATCCCATAGTCGTGTCTCCGTCGCAGATGCCTGTATTGACCGGCTTAGTCAGGCGCGTCATTGAGGCTCTGTTTGAGCGTCCGTGAGCACATGTAGTAGTGATAGGCGCACCACAAATTGACCAAAACCGTCAGGCTCATGGCATAACGAATACCGTCGGGTCCGTAGCTAGGGACTAACAAGTCAGCAACGAAGCCCGTCAAGATAGGTCCAAGGCCCAGGCCGATGAGGTTCAACATAAAAAACAACACGGCAGAAGCCAATGCGCGCATACGCAGGCCCACCATGCCATGGGTCATAGCAATGCAAGGTGCTAGGTAGAAACCACCAAAAAACACGGGAATCAACCATGACAGGGTAGCGGTAGTGCCTGTGTCCATGACCAAGAACGTGGTCAACGCAAAGGGAATCGCCGCCAACGTCGAGATCATGGGAATCCACATATACCAGTTCTGGTCATTATGGCGGGCCGCCATCTTGTCCGATAGCCAGCCACCGGCGAATGTACCTGCGAGGCCGCCGATACCAGCTACTATGCCGTACATTTTACCAATTTCAAGGTTTGGCATGTCATGCACACGGCTTAGGAATATGACCATGAAGTTGCCTACGCCATAGGTCACGAAGGCGTGTAACGCACACGCGAAGGAAAGATGACGAAAGGCCTTGCGAGACCATAACAGGGCGAGCACATCTTTGAATGACGTCTCAATAACGTTGGTCTGACGGGTATCGGAAAACCCCCTTGGTGGCTCCTTCACTGTCAGCCTAAGCAACACGGCTAGAAATATGCCGGGGGCGCCGACGACGATAAAGGCTATGCGCCAATCAAACCACTGCACTAAGTAGGCACCACCGACATAGCCAATCAAGATGCCGCCGTAAACACCCAAGGAGTAAATCGATAGGGCCGTGGCGCGTTCTTGCAACGGGAAGATATCTGAAATCATCGAGTGTGCTGGTGGGCTGCCGCCAGCCTCGCCGATGCCGACACCAAAGCGTGCCGCAAACAATTGCCAGAAGTTTTGCACCGTACCGCAAACCGCGGTGAAAAAACTCCAGATCGCTAGTGACACAGCAATCACATTGCGTCGATTACCGCCGTCGGCGATACGCGCGATGGGAATGCCGAAGACGCAATAAATAGCCGCAAACGCTATTCCCGAGAGCATGCCGTATTGGGCAAGGCTCAGATCAAGGTCTTCAATAATGTATTCGGAAAGAATAACGATGACCTGGCGGTCGACAAAATTGAAGATGTATACCAGGGTCAATACAGCCAGCGCATAATAGCGATAGGCTTTGCTTTGATAGGCCTTCTGAGAGGCTTCTTGCATTTTGAGTTGGGCGGCTGTTTCGTCAGTCCTGTCCAATGTTCCATCCTGTGACGATAGTCGTAATTGCGGAAATAAGAAAGGACCAGACCAAGCGCTGGCGCACTTGGCCCGGTCAGCACAGGCTTAACCCATGCGGTGCAGTGCACAGACTTTAACGCCGGCTGGATCAAGCAGGTAAGCCAGGTAAAGTTTGCCACCAC
>JBLHRT010000110.1:0-8706 GCA_047626255.1 Candidatus Azotimanducaceae bacterium | reverse complement strand
GCGCGAGAGAGCAATTCAAATGATCAAATGTTTTCAATTTCATACGCAACATTCTAGGCCTAAGGTTTTATCATGCAACTATTTTTGCGCTATAGATGATCATCTATAGCGCTTTTGCCGTAACGTGACAGTCACAGGCTGCCATTGACGCCTAAAAGCAATACCCAATATGTTATGTTAGCGGTGTTTACTGATATGAGGCGATCTATGCGACAGTGTTTTATAGGCGGTTTGATTTTTTGCATGCTGGCGGTGTCGACACTGATGATGGGCGCTGCAGATGACACACAGTTCAGCCGTGCCCCGCGGGATGATGAAGGTCGCTTTACCAACATGGCAGGTGATGTCAGTCATGGCTCACTGGGGGTTCGCCTACCGTTCTTTTTGCGACGCCTCGGCACCTATTTCAGAAGCGCTGAAGGCGCTCCGGATCGGATTCCCAATGACGGGGCTTTTTTGAGAGAAAACGCTGGACACAGCGTGCCCACAGTGACTTGGATCGGGCATGCCACGCTGCTAGTCCAGCTTGAGCATGTCACCTTTCTCACAGATCCAACCTGGTCGAACACACCCAGCCCAGTTCCGCTCATTGGTCCCACACGCTATGTTGCACCCGGCCTGCGGATGGAGGATCTACCCACTATCGACTTCGTGGTCATCTCTCACAATCACTTTGATCATCTCGACCTTCCCACCTTGAAATCGCTGAGCAAACGCAATCCACGCACCGCCTTTTATGTCCCTCTCGGCAATGCTGCGCTGTTACGCAAGGCGGGTATCGAAAACGTAGAAGAACTCGATTGGGGCCAAACGGCTACTTACAAAGGCGTGACTGTACATTGCCTGCCATCACAACATTGGAGCAAGCGCAGCCTCACCGATACCCGCAAGGCCCTGTGGTCTTCCTGGGCAGTGATCGGCGCTGAGCGACGGTTTTACTTCGCCGGTGACACAGGCTACTTCCCAGGGTTCGCTGACATTGGTGAGCGACTAGGTCCGTTTGACCTAGCCGCCGTGCCCATTGGTGCTTACGAGCCTACGGCGATGATGCAGGCGTCTCATATGAACCCAGAAGAAGCGCTGCGCGCAGCCATCGATCTACGCACCAAGCGCGCGGTAGCTATGCATTTTGGCACGTTCGATCTGTCTGACGAGCCCATCGACGAGCCACCACGACGCTTCAGGGCTGCTGCCCAACGGTCCGATCTGGGCGAGGATGGGGCATGGGTTCTCGATATTGGCGAGACGCGTCAGTTCTAAATGTCAACGACTAGTGATTCCACCAGGGCCGATCAGAAAATGCCCGCAGGTCGATTTCATGAGTCCAGGCAGATCGATGTTGTTGGGCTAGATGGAAGTATGTTTCAGCCATCTTCTCTGGCACCAGTAGCCCATCGTTTTCCATGCCTCGGGTCTCGCGCAGTTTTTGAAACTGCTCGGCGCCTAACATTTTCCCCAGTGTGTCGGGTGCATCCACAGCACCATCGATCACTATGTGAGCGACATGAATACCCTTGGACGAGAACTCAGCATTTAACGACTGGCACAACAAACGGCGCCCGCCCATCGCTGCAGCATGCGAGTGCTGGCCGGCATTACCGCGCATGGCTGCGGTCGCCGACGTGACGAGCAATGTGCCATGGCCGCGAGCCTCCATCAATGGTAATACGGCGCTAGCCATACGGAACAAGCCGAAGGTTGCCATACGCCAGCCCATCTCAAATGCCTTATAACTGGTGGCGGTGAGCGCGCGGTCGCCGATCTGCGCGCCGAGATTAAACACAACAACGTCAATGGGGCCTAACTCAGCTTCAACCGCTGCCACCCGTTCTTCAATACTGTTTTCTTCAACCGCATTCAGCAAATAACCCGAGGCCGAACCTCCGTCCGCCTCGATCTCGGCGACCAGTTTATTCAATCCGGCCTCATCACTACGCCGGCACAGGACCGCGTGATAACCCGCCTTCGCGAATCGCTTACCCACATTACCGCCGATACCGGCCCCTGCCCCTAAGACTAAACATACTGGCTTCATCATTGACTCTCCTATTCGTCGTCGCTATCGATCATTGACACGGTAGATACTCATTTTTAGCCTTGTGTTGAACCAATGTATGAACCACTGCATAAACCTCAACAATATCTGACGCTCACTCATCACACGGCAGGCAACGCGCCGGTCTTTGCGAAATACATCGAACAAATTTTTGGTTTCATGGCCTTGCATTCTATTCTTTTAGTTTTATCATGCAACTTACTTTTCGCTGCTTGACAACACTTAACCGGAGCGACCAATGGACACTATCGACACAGGTACGCATGAGCTGTTATGTGAAATTCACGACCGGGTTGCCCTCGTCACGCTCAATAAACCGGATAAGAAGAATGCACTAGGCGACACACTATCCCCCGCTCTGCGCCAGCTGTTGCTGACCCTGGAGGATCGTGCTGACGTGGGCTGCCTGATGATTACCGGCGCTGGCGATGCCTTCTGCGCGGGCGGTGATGTGAGCGAAATGGGCAACAGCGCACCCGCTCAGCCACCTAAATCTATGGACGAGCGTGTCGCGCAGTTAACGGGGCGTCAGATGGCCCTCACCGGTCGCCTCTATCATTTCTCCAAACCCACAATTGCCGCACTACCCGGCGCGGCTGCCGGTGCCGGCTTGTCTATCGCTCTGGCCTGCGACCTGCGCGTTGCTGCAGACACGGCGTTTATGCTCACCGCATTTCGCAATGTGGGCTTATCTGGCGACTACGGCGCCACCTGGTTTTTGCCGCGACTCGTGGGTTTGGCGCGCGCCAAGTCACTGTTTTATCGCTCACGCCGCCTAACAGCACATGATGCGCTTGGCATAGGCTTGCTCGACGAGGTGTTCCCCACCACATCATTTCGACAAGACGCGTTGGCCTACGCCAGCGAGATTGCCAACGGCCCCACCGAGGCCCTCGGCCGCATGAAACACAACCTGCAAGCGGGCCTCAACCAACCGCTTGAAGCATCACTGGCCCTTGAGGCAAAGCATATGATCGAGTCCGGCAGCGGCGCCGAGGCAAGCGAGGCGATCAACGCCTTTATGGAGAAACGCAAGCCGCACTTTCATTGAGTCGGGCCAGAGCAGTTATGGCACTTTACTCTGACCTTCCTGCTCAAACCCATCAATCTATGATTCAACTCGTTTCGATCAATTAATTTCATTCGATTTCAACACCGCAATAGGCTCTACTTGTCCTCGCCCCATCCGGCATCTAGACGACATTTCATCCATAAGGGAGATAAGAATGTTAAAGCGAAACCTACCCGTGCTCGCAGCGCTCGTGACATTGATGTTGCCACTGCTCGCATCAAGCCCCGCCTATGCTGCGGGCAAGCCGAAAACAACTCAATACTGGTGGCCCGAGTTAGTTGATCTCTCGCCGCTGCGCCAGCACGCAGCCGAGTCCAGCCCCATGGGCGAGGCATACAACTATGCGGAAGAATTCAAAACCGTCGACCTTGAAATCCTGAAGCAAGAAATCGCCACATTGATGACAACTTCACAGCCCTGGTGGCCTGCCGATTACGGCCACTACGGGCCTTTCTTCATACGCATGGCATGGCATAGCTCCGGTACCTACCGTGTCTCCGACGGACGTGGTGGCGCCGGCGGCGGTCAGCAACGCTTCGAACCTCTTAACAGCTGGCCCGATAACGCAAACCTAGACAAAGCCCGACGACTGCTTTGGCCTATCAAGCAGAAATACGGCCAAACAGTCTCCTGGGCCGACCTGATGGTGTTAACAGGCAATGTGGCCATGGAGTCCATGGGCTTCAAGACATTTGGCTTTGCCGGCGGCCGTACAGACGACTGGGAACCAGACCTCGTCTATTGGGGACCCGAAGCCGAGTTTATGGCCGATGAGCGCTATACCGGCGATAGAAAGCTCGAGAAGCCTCTCGCTGCCGTACAAATGGGCCTGATTTACGTTAATCCGGAAGGACCCAACGGTGTGCCCGACCCCCTGAAGGCCGCTATCGATATACGTGAGACCTTTGGCCGCATGGCCATGAACGATGAAGAAACCGTTGCCCTGATTGCCGGCGGCCACTCATTCGGCAAGGCCCACGGCGCCGCAAAACCAGACGGTTGCATCGGCCCCGAGCCCGCAGCGGCGGGTATTGAAGAACAAGGCCTAGGCTGGACCAATGAGTGCGGTACCGGAAACGGCGCCGACACCATCACCAGCGGCTTAGAGGGCGCATGGACATCAACACCCACTGCCTGGTCTATGCAGTATCTAGGCAACCTGTTTGCCTTCGAGTGGGTCCAAACTAAGAGCCCAGCAGGTGCGACCCAGTGGATTCCGAAGAACAATGCGGCGTCTAACACAGTGCCTGATGCACACGAGCCAGCAAAGCGTCACGCGCCCATTATGTTCACCACTGACCTGTCAATGAAATTTGACCCTGCCTATCGCGCCATCTCACAGCGTTTCTTAAAGAATCCAGCAGCGTTCGAACTCGCCTTCGCCAAAGCCTGGTTCAAGCTCACACACAGGGATATGGGGCCACGTGCCCGCTATGTAGGCAGCGATGTGCCGAGCGAAGAACTGATTTGGCAGGATCCAATTCCTGCGGTCAATCACGCATTGATCGACGACATGGATATCAAAACGCTAAAAGCTGACATCCTGGCATCAGGCGTCACTGGCGCGGAACTCATCCGCACTGCTTGGGCATCAGCCGCCAGCTTCCGTGGTACTGATATGCGCGGTGGCGCAAACGGCGCCCGCATTCGCCTTGCGCCACAAAAAGATTGGAATGCTAACAACCCCGCTGAGCTGGCGAAAGTCTTGAAGACATTGGAAGATATCCAAAAAGACTTCAACGCTGACAACAAGCAAGTCTCCTTGGCTGACCTTATTGTTCTGGGTGGCGCGGCTGCTGTTGAGCAGGCCGCCGAGCAAGCCGGTCAAAGCGTGACAGTACCGTTCACACCGGGTCGTATGGATGCCGCACAGGCACAAACTGATGTTGACTCGTTTGCGGCGCTCGAACCTACCGCTGACGGCTTTCGTAACTACTTCAGCAACGCAACTCGCTCACCCGCAGACATGCTGATTGATCGTGCCAACCTGTTGACCCTGACGGTGCCCGAAATGACGGTGCTGGTCGGTGGCCTCAGAGCGCTGAATGCGAACACCAGCGCCTCAGCCTATGGCGTCTTCACAGATCGCCCGGGGACGTTGAGCAATGACTTCTTCAAAAACCTGCTTGATATGTCAACGGTCTGGAAGAAATCCACCACAAGGGAAGGTGTTTATAATGGCCATGACCGCACAACAGATAAGATCAAATGGATGGCGACACCCGTTGACCTGATGTTTGGCTCAAGCTCTGAGTTACGCTCTATTGCCGAAGTCTATGCAGCTGACAATGCCGAGACGAAATTCACCAGCGATTTCGTTGCGGCATGGACTAAGGTGATGAACCTTGATCGTTTTGACTTGAGATAAGCTTAATCTACCTCTGTCGATAGCAGATCTGCAGCTTAGTTCAGCTCACCCCTCTACCGAGATACTGAGCTGGACTGTGCAAGCTACTTTGCGACATGAAACAAGTCGCGGCGGTGCTCAGTAGGCCGCCGTTACTCAGACTGGCTGCTGCACCCCGACAACGCAGGGCATCACTGAGTCACCTTGCTCATTGTCAGCGACAGAATCTCCTTAGATTTAGGAAAGTCGACATACTGAATTTTGTTGTCACGCTGTCTTTCATCAACAGATTTGACGCGATAGTCTTTTATGATCTGAACCAAAACACTCTTAATAACATGTCAGGAAAATGCAGCCCGATGCACTTGTGAGCCCCCACCAAACGGCGCCCAAAGGTATGGCTGTTGTTTATGCGCCTGCCTTCCTTCAGCAAACCGCAAGGAGTCAAACACAAAGGGATCGTGCCTATATTGTTCCCAGTAGTGATTCACCAAAATCGATACTTGTACCAACGTATAGGCCGCCACTTGATGACCAGCAATCTCACAAAGCTTGATACTCCGGCGCATGACACCAAGCACTGGCGGGTACACACGCGACACATCACTCAAGGTCCGATCGATTAACGGCACTGAGTCGAGTTGGTCATAGCTCAGTGTATCGTTGTTTCTGGCAATAATCTGATTTCGCAATGGCGCCTGCCAGCCTCGATTGGCGGCGAGCAGGTGCATAACTATCGTTAACGCACTGGGCGCTGTATCGTGAGCGGCAAAAGCAGGAAAATCCTATGATCGGTGATTTCCTGATGACCAAAGTCATCACCGTTTTGGTTTTCTCATGACAAAAATGGCTGAGCATATCCACACCATCTGCCTGGTGTTTGCTGTCGATTGACTGCCAGATAAATTTGTCAAAAATACGCTGCCCATTTAACCCTTTGCAGTGAAGTAAGCCCAACCGGTCCTTCTTGATGATGCCAACCCTACCATCAGAGAAGTCGATGAATGCCTGATTCAGCGCCGCACCTTACTCATTCCACTGAGCACCTAAGAATACCTGCTTGTCTGGATCCAGGATGACAACTCTCACCATGTCTAGCCCAACGGTTGCCACCCTACGTTGAAAAGCTAGGAACTGACGAAAGACCGGTCCGTACTTCTGATAACCCCTTAGCGTTAAGGCCAGTGGGTTTACTAGAACGTCAAAGGTGTGCCCAATGATAGGCTAGCCGCAGGTACCGGATATTTGAGACAGATCTCGATCATCTTGTTCTTTGACGTCTGTATCGTAACTCGGCATTCCCATTATCTGCGCCTACACGTCATTAAATGACCGGTTAATGAACAATAGGATCACCAATAATTTGAACTTGGAGCGTATAAGCACCTAGTACGGGCGCAGCACGACGGGCACATCGGTTATACCACGAATGACATTCGTTAGGCAGCCGCTGGCCTCGCCTACGAGGCTAGCTTCCGGAAGCGTTTTTGTATTCCCTACCAGAGGGCCCTCAATTGCCTCTCAGCAAGGCGATTGTTCGGGTCAATCTAAGGAGGACCTATCTATTTGAGATTTTTCAAACGCCACGAGTGACGTTTTTCTGGTGGTGAAAGCTTATATAAAGCCTCACATCACCTTCCAAAGGACCATGTGTAGGCTGCTGAGAATCATGCGTTACGCCACCAAAGAGTCCTTCCACCTCGACGTTGACCCGGCAAGCTTCACATCGCCCTTACTGGCCTTTATGCCATAGCACTCGAGTGATCTCCCAAAGCGCTTAGCGATTAGGTCCAGTCGCCTTATCTCTATCGATATGCCGCCCTACTATTCGCTGCGAATATAAATCCATCGCTATCACTAAAGGCATCCCGCCTAACAACTGCCACTTCGGCAGTTGTTAGGCTCGCTGTAGCACCTATCCCACAGCTGGTGGTACGACTATTAAGCTACGTTTCCTTAAGGCTACCAAATTCATCATCGTTGATTTCGAAACTCAGTTCTTCACGTTGGTTCCGCAAACTAATACCACTTAATTTTCGGTATTCGCCAATGACTCCTCTTCAGCCTTACGTCTATAGTGGACCTAAACTAATTAATCTACTTTAGGTAATCTTCCACGACAAATGAATCCACTGCATTAGCATTTGTGGCGCAAGACGCGGGTAAGTCAGATTTCGGGGGCAAATCGGTTGTTGGGCCGCTCTGACTGAGACTGAGTGAACCGATGTTGCGAATACTGACGGGGCCCGATGCGTATATATTGCCGCATAAAACGTCCGATGTGGCTGCAGAAAATGCACCGTCAACAAATGCGGTACCAACAAACGTGGACTCAGCCCCCAATGTGATAGCTGCCCCGACATTCCATATGATAGCGTATGTATCCTCAGCGTGGCATGTGTCGGCCGGGACTTCCATTTGGGTGTTGGCGCCAATAGTAAGGGCTTCGGTGAGGTTGATGACCCAGACATGTTCGGTAGGGACGGGGCTAGGATCGCAATGATCGACCGGCATATCGAAACTTATCCTCGACCCGGCGTCAATCGATAGCGCGCTGCCATAGTGCACTCCAGGGTAGAATACGTGGTCTCCGCCGATGGTCGATAACAAAGGGTGCTCATCCAACGTTATACCAGACCACGCTGCGTTCGGTGGTGTCAGGGTTGCCAGCGCAGTCTGCGCTAATTTTATGGACGCGATAGCATCGACCATTTTATCACGTGTGTGAATGTCTCCATCAGCAGGTTCAGTGATCCAGTTACTCACACCACGATGCAGCGCACTTGCGCCAACCGTGATGGCTGCGCCAGCATTGAGCTTTAGTACGTTAGCAGACGCGCCTAAGGTGATGGCGGCGCCAGCATCAACGTTTTGGGCATTAGCACTAGCCCCAATACTCGCGGCAGCACCGGCATAGATGTTGTTCACGGTAGACAAGGCACCAGTGGTCACAGCAGCGCCAGCATAGATGTCTTGGGCCTGAGCATTGAGCCCAGCGCCGATGGTAACAGCTTCCAAGGCAGCAAGATTGCCGTCTACGACTGATTGTGCGGTGACACTAAGGGCGCCACCCGATATGACTGCATGCGAAGTCATCTGCGACGTAAGGATATTATTCGTTTCCGCAGAACTTGCGGTAGACGGCGCAGCAGCGGCGGACAATACCAAAACGGCAAAGCCTAACTTTGACAGCTTATTATTCATTTTCTACAGCCTTTTTAAATTAAATTT
>JBLHRT010000109.1:0-8711 GCA_047626255.1 Candidatus Azotimanducaceae bacterium | reverse complement strand
TTAAGATGCCGACCGATCAATTTGTCAAGCAAGGCCCGCACCACCTCGCAAAATTGACCGTTACTCGGCAATCGTACTGCCGCACCGGACCCCATCAAATAGGCGAAATCCTCGAAACTTACCCGCAATACTCTGAGCCCATTGATATCGGTAAACAGCAAATAGCCTAGGTCATCTATCTTCAACGTTAACTTGATATGCTGCACCTGGCCGTCGACCACATAGACGAACCATCGACCTGGCTTGAGGGCCTGCACTGGGGCAAGCAATGAGTGAGCTATGCGCGTATTTTTACCCAGCAGCCCCTCACCAATCGCGATGTCCTCGAAAGCAAAGGCATTGATAGTATGGCCTATCATCACCTCCACATGCTCTGCTTCAATCATGGCCAGTGCCCCATCAGCGGCGACTGGATCATGGGCCAGAGAGATCAGGGACTCCCGCAGCTGGGGAGAGATGTGTTCGATAATACGATACAGCTCCTGCTTTCTCGCTGCGTCTTTTTCGTCACCCTTGGCTTTAGCGTTAGACTTGGCGGTGTCTTCTTCTGCCTCACCCTCGCGGGGCTGGGCGTCACGATGACCCTCACTGACCTGCGGTTGAAATGTCGCTATCAGCGTTTTAGTCAACGTGGCCGCTCTCAGCCAGGCCTCACTTTGCAAGCCACCACGGTTCAGTATCAACTGCAAAGAGTCAAACCACTCTCGCTGCAGAAACTGCACCGCCGGCTCTGGCAGGCTATTGCCCTGCATCGCCTTGTTCAGCATCTCTGCTGCCAGTTTACGCGAACGCGCGATTTTGGTTTTACCATCCTCGGCAGCCATCAGTCGATGTTCAATTTTCTCGCCCCGGCGCGCCTCCGTTGCACCCAATGCAAGGATGTCTTGGTGTAAGAGCGCCACCAGACTATGTCGAATCAATGAATAGTCCGCATCCGGGTTCGGCGCACCGTTCAGCAACTCGAGCCCAAGCAGCACCTGATCAAGTTTCGCGAGCACAATATCTTGCGATCGAGTCCGGCGTTGTGACCAGCCAACACTCAAATCAAAGACACTCTCAAAAATGCTAAAGATGGGATGCTCTTGATACAGGGCGATAACTCCCTGATCTAGGGCGACATCAGCAACCAATACGGCCATCGCGCGCAATCTGAGACTAATCGCCTCGGGGAAACGCGCCTTAGTGATGGCGGTGGAGCAACACAGGTCGATGAAGGCCAGGGTCGCAAAATCATGATCTGATAGTATGCAAGGCCGATTCGTCAGATCATCTAGCAGGGACGTGTCTGACGCGTGCCCAGCTAACCAGGCGCGCACCGCTTCGCTGGTTGCAGGGCTCGCAGTCACTGGCCCATCAGCGCCCTCGCGTGGAAACCGAGTGATTAGCGCAGCGTTGAGTGTCTTTGGATCCATTGTTGTGCTTATCCATCAGTAGAGCGGCGATGTGCAGGTTGACCATGGCAGTTTGATGACCTAGCCGGCGGGTTGACCTAGGCGGTCGCTAACCTGTTAAATCTGCCTGCCAGATTAATAGCGCAACGCATAGCAGGCAGGCAGGCAGGCAGGCAGGCAGGCAGGCAGGCAGGCAGGCAATAGCATGCTGAGCCTATCTGTCAGTGCAAAAGTATAGTACTCATTAAGAGTGATCATTAACAGGAGCGCATCCCATTCTACAACCCTTGATATGTACAGCACTCATGATGCTCACGACCATGACCTTCGCCAGCGAGCCACCATCAGCCGAGGCCAAGCCCCGCTGGCACGTCGACTTTCTCGATGAATTTGACACGTTCAACCCTGACAACTGGCAGGACCAGTTACTGTGGGTGAACGATGAAGACCAGTGCTATGTGCCAGACAACGCATACAACACCCGGGAAGTCAGCGACGGCAGCATTAAACTCAAAGTCGTGAACGTTGGCGACAAGCTACCCTGCGAGAATCTCGACAAAGCCGGTAACAAGCACCCCGACACCCTGTATATAGCGGGGCGTATAGCGTCCAAGAACCGCCAGGAATTCATCCAAGGAAAATGGACGGCGCGACTCAAGACCTGGGGTAACGGACAACCAGGCATGTTTCCCGCTTGGTGGCTACTGGGAGCGCGTAACAATGAGCCACCCGTACAGCAAGCGGACGAGGACGTCTGCTGGCCTATGACGGGCTCCGGCGAGATCGACATTTTTGAGCATCACGGTAATGGCGGCGAGGATCATTACGTATCACGCATGATCAAAAATTTGGGACACTGTGGCGGCGGCGACTGGCAGTCTTTGATGAAGATTGTCGACGCCGACCTGGACGTTTATCACGAATACTCCGTCGAGTGGCAGGGCGATGATATCGTCTACCGACTGGATGGCGTTGAAGTCTATCGCAACAAAGACCAGGGCGCCGATTTTCCCGAGCCTCTGTTCGCCATACTAAATTACGGCAAGATTAACGACACACCCATGCTAGGCGAGTGGGTCATGGAAGTTGACTGGGTGATGCATGAGTATTGGCAGTGAGGGTAGGCTCAAAACCAACGACGCTTTTGTTATGACTCTTTCGTACTCAGCAACGTGTTAAGCGCTACGGCCAATTGATGCTCGGTAAACGGCTTAGCTAGCAAATGGGTGACACCTAGCGCGCTGAACTCTGCCACTTTCCTGTCACCCATACGCCAACTGGTGACAAGCACAGACATGCCTGGTCGTTGCCGTAGCAACTCTCGCGTCATCGTCAGACCGTCCATGTACAGCATATGCAGATCAGTCACTACCGCGGCAATTTCACTCTCAACGTCAAGCACTTAAGATAATCCGTCAGCACCGTCGATGGCTGCCAGGATTCTATTGACGCACAGATTGAGCAGAACCTGGTGCACCTGGGTCGCATCACCTAACACAACCGGTAATGCGGGCTCACACTCAACTCGCTGGTCAATATTCTTGGCGAAAGTGCCATGCATCAATTTCTGCAGGTCGACGCTCATCCGTATCGGTGCCAGTGCGTTATTGAGGTCATGAGCAACGCCGCGAGCTAAGGTCCCGAGACTCTCCAGGCGCTGGGATTGAAGCGCCTGTTTTTCAGCATTCTTTGGACCTGCCCGGTCCAGATGGGCGCCAATCATACGCACAGGAACACCTCCCACGTCTAATATCAACTGGGCACCGGCATGCATCCATCGGTAAGATCCCAATCCCATGGGCCAATCTCAACAACCTGCATCCATACAGGGATTGAATGCTTCTGGCGCCGTGTCATGTATACGATAGGTTTCGTCAGTCCAGAACTGACCGCTGGCGATATCGAGCTCCCAGCCACAGAGCCGGGCAATGAACTATGACGCCTCCAGCAATAGCGTCGTCATACGCAACTGACGACGCACGCGTCTGCGCAGTCACATCCATAACAACGCCTTGGCGTCGATCGAGAGCAGTTGCGCCGTCAATTCATCGCAGATAACCCGCTGTGTATCCCACTCCCAACTCCAGACACCTATATTGCCCGCAGCCAGCGCCGAGCCAAGCCTGACATCGCTTGCGCGGCGCGGGGCTAGCCTAACATCAGATGCAGATAGCGACGCTGCAGAATGGGCGGACTCATTACTCGAATCAGATGTCGCCATGAAACAACGCTAGAGGTTGAAAAATCCGCTGCTCAACACACCGCACTTTTTAATCCCAGCGCCTCACTAGGTGCCCCGCAGCATAACGCGACTGTTGCTCGCCATTGGGCAACCTTGCGATGCCCCTGACGCAGTCGACGGGCGTTAAACGCTGTTAACAGGCATGCTACATGGGTTATAACAACGTTCAAACCACACGCTCAAAGGTGTAAGCGATGAATAGTCTCGTCATATTGATCACCGGCGGCAGCCGCGGCATTGGTCGCGCATTGGCCTTGAGTCTTGCGGCCCAGGGCCATCGCATCGCCATTACCGGCCGCGACCCCAGGGCCCTTGCTAGTACCCACGGTGAACTACCCGCGGGCAGCCTGATGCTGATCGGTGACGCCACAGACGAGTCCGCCTGCGCTGACGCGATCATGCAGGTCACTAACACCTGGGGCCACATTAACGTGCTGATCAATAACGCCGGAATATCAGGTGAAGGTGACGCGTTTTCGGATACGGCCATCAATGACTGGTGGCGCGTGCTAGAAACGAATCTCAAGGGTCCAATGCTGTTTATGTCACAAGTATTGCCGCACATGCTGCAACAAGACAGCGGCATCATCATTAATATTGGCAGCTATGGCGCAATCCGACCTCTGCCAGGCAATTCAGCCTATGCTGCCAGCAAAGCTGCTCTGGCACGCCTTACAGATACCGTCGCCGTGGAAGTAAAGCGTAGTGGTATACAACTGTTCTGTGTCAGCCCCGGCCTGGTGGAAACGGACATGACGCGCGGCAAAGCCGCCTTCGAACATGTACCCGCTGATGCTTGGAGCCAACCGGAAGATATCTGCCGATCTGTTCAGCGGCTGATTAACGGCGATTGTCAGGCGCTCAATGGGCGCTTCTTACACGTTCACGATAATATCGATGAACTGCTCGCCAGCGCACAGACCATCGTTGACGAAGGGTTGTTTACGCTGCAACTCAGCGGGCTTGATGGCGTGATTCATTGAGGGTCTTAAGGTATTGAGAACCTACAGCGGGTCGCATAAACCCAAGTAGTCGCTGCTACCAGCCACCACCATGGGGACATACTCTGGATACCGTGAACCCAGCACCCGCGTCGGCCAGTCATCGCCAACGTCACTCAGGCGCAGCAGGTGACGCCATGAACCCTGACGGTGCTTGAACGACACGATGCGCCGGCTGGCTGTCCTGTATCTGCTGTATCTGTCGAATGCGTGACTCGATCACTCACATCAATGCGGTAGGCAAAAAACAGTATTACGACCTGGTTGAGGGAACCCCCGACCTGCTATCCAGGGTGGATTTAGGCGGGCGCATTTTGTTCGCCAATCATGCAGCCAGGGCCGGGCTTGGCATACCTGCTGCGGGGTGTCGACGGCGACGCGCGTCCGTCAGTGAACGATACCGTTGAAAATGCAACACAGGGTTGACCCAATATTCAAGAGACACTCAAGTCGGCGTAAAGCCTGCCGATACCCTGAGTGTAGGTATCTATCTACCGGTACCTTATCTACGGCAACGGATTGCTGCGTAAGCTTATTCATCGCAGAGGACACAAACGTGCCAAACAACACGCTCAATAGCCAACTGACCGCCACCTATTTTGCCGCCAGCACCCGCCAGACAGCGCGCGCAGACGCATCCGGTTTTTCGATCACGACCCAGACCTCCATGACACAGTCCACTGCGAGCCTCAAGACAGCAGGGCAGGCCGATCTGGGAGTGACCACCAACCCCTTAGACCTGGCCTACCAAGCAGCCCTCGATCAAATCAATGAGGCGGTAGCCCCCTATCTGGGGGAGGGAGCACTGCAGCGGGGCCTCAATGAAGGCGTGGATGTATCACCAGACGCCACCGCCAATCGCATCGCTGATCTGTCGACCCGATTGTTCCCTGCCTATGCCCGCCAGCAACCCGACGTCCCTATTGATGAGTTGCGAGATCGCTTTGTGGATGTCATTGCCGGTGGCGTAGAACGCGGCTTTAGCGAGGCGCGCAGCATTCTCGACGGTCTAAAGGTCTTGGAAGGCGACATCGCCACCAACATTGACACCACCTTTGAGCTGGTCATGAAACGCTTGAATGCTTTTCGAGAGCAGGGCCCTGGCCTATCACAGAGCCCTGAGGTAGAGCAGAGTCCTAATCCTAGCTAAAAAGCTTAAAGGCTAAAAGCTGAGCGCGGCGGTTGATTTCACTCACTCGCTCATCACCGCTGTTGCCTCCACCTCAATCAACAGCTCTTTCATCACCAGCGCAGCAACCCCGACCATCGTCGAAGCAGGCTGATTCTCTGCCACAAAGTACTGATCTTTCGCCTTACGATTGGCCTTGCTCTTATCTCGATCCAGGTTAACCACGTAAGTATTAAGCTTCACCACATCATTAATGCTGGCACCCGCCGCCTCAAGCTCTTTCACCAGATTGAAATAGGCCATCTGGGCCTGCTCTTCAAATGAGTCACCTACACGCCCATCGACATAACCTACCTGCCCGGATATGAAAATAGTTTTCATGCCATGATGCGTACAGACCACGGTGTTGGTAAAACCCATGGGATGGGGATTGATAAATTCCTTAGTAAGCATAATCGCCAGACCTCGAATTGAATGTTTTTGTAGTGACCAGGGGTCGGAGTGCACGCCGAGCCCTGGTCATTTTACGCCTTCTTCACAAACTCCGATTTCAACTTCATGGCACCAATACCATCAATCTTGCAGTCGATGTCGTGATCACCCGCAACCAGCCTGATGCCTTTGACACGAGTGCCCACCTTCACCACGAGGGACGAGCCCTTGACCTTCAAATCTTTGATGACGGTCACCGTATCGCCGTCAGTCAGAGCATTGCCGTTGGAATCACGCACCCGAGATTCAGCGTCTGCGCTACTTTCTTCCATCACTTGGGACCACTCATGAGCACATTCAGGACACACATAAAGACTGCGATCCTCGTAGGTGTACGCAGAACTGCACTGGGGACAAGGGGGTAGCTCACTCATGGTAAAACCTACAAACACAAAATGTATGATCGACTCAGACAACAGGATACAAAGCCTGCCATCGAGGATGGAGCCAGATAGCACGTGAATGCGCCTGGCGATCTAGGGGTGGGAACTTACCGATATCCGTCCATTGTGCGGCGCTGTCATGGAAATCGGACCCCGCTGACAGATACAAGTCATTGGCCAGTGCCAATTCTTTTAATTGCTTTTGCGTCGCCGGGTCGATATTCGCATACGTCCCCTCCAGACCTTCACCACCATGCTGCTTGAACGCCTCCACCAATCGGATCAGCTTCTTGGTATTCAAGGGGTAACGACTAGGATGGGCCAGCACCGCGACACCACCGGCGGCGTTAATGGCCTCAATGGCGCCCGCAAGGTCTACCCAGTTAGCGCGTACATATAATTTACCGCGTTTACCCAAATGGCTCTTAAAGGCCTTTTGGCGACTTTTACACACTTTATTGTCTACCAAAAAATCTGCTGCATGGCTGCGCGAGCAAGCAACACAGCCTAGCGCCTCAATGTAGGCGAGCAAACCTTGGGTGCCCAGGGCCTCGAGCTTTTTGTCCATCGCCTGCATCCGCTGCAAACGCGATAACTGTTGAGCCCTGAGTAAGATTGATAATTGCTGATTGTCGCGATCAACCAACAAGCCCAACACGTGCACCTCGGTCTCGTCCCACAGGCAGGAAATCTCCACACCATTGACAATCACGACCTCAGTGGCAATCTCTGCCGCCAGATCGAGCGCATCCGTGCAATCATGATCAGTAATGGCCAGATGGCTGATATTGTTATCGACGGCGCGCTGAATAAGGAATTCAGGGGTTTGTTTGCCGTCAGAGAAATAGCTGTGACAATGCAGGTCTACATTCATAGGGTATTGTATTTACAGGGCAACTGTATTCCTCCATGGTATTGATGGCCTAATGTAGTGGGTCTCACGTTGGATTGGAATGGCGCTGGCAGAAACTTCCACTTATAGGCATCTATCACAGTAAACAGATGAAAACATACCGATGAAAAACATACCTATGAAAAACATGCCTATGAAAAAAAAACCAATCAAACTTGCGGCTATCGTCATGGCGGCATACCTGCTGATGCACGGCCCGCTGAGCCTAGCCCAGACGGCACTGGCGCGGGTCGAACGGTCTATCGCCGAAGGCAGTCAAATTGTGCAAATGAGCAGCGACGCTGTACTCGATCTGCTCGATGACAAGGCTGGCACAGTATTGTTGTTTGATGTGCGTGAGCAGGACGAATTTGCGGTGAGCCATCTGCCGGGCGCTATCAGACTGGCACCCGATGTCTCTATCGATCAATTTTATGAAAATTACGGCACCCGCCTAAAGGGTGTCATGCCCATTTTCTATTGCTCTGTCGGGCGACGCTCCAATGCACTGGCAGAGGCGGTCGCGGCACACGGCCGCCTGAACACGAAGCACCAGCCTATTACGCCGACCAATCTGCGTGGCGGTATATTTCGCTGGCACAATGAAACCAAGCCCCTCGTGAACGTGCAGGGCGCCACTGACCAGGTGCACCCTTACAACGGGTTATGGCGACGCATGCTTGAGCATCCTGACAGATCAGCTTACGCGCCCGCCGCATCAGCGGCACCCCTTCCTTGAGTCCCTAGCGACACGTCCTGTGTTAAACCAGCGCCAGGGAAAGCCCTTCCAGACTACTCGCAATAAACTCGATGGCAATGGCCAGCAGGCCAATGAAGGTTTGACGTATTCAGCAATATCTAAAATGTCCCCTCCTTAACAGCGTTATGCCTAGTTTCGAGCGTTACCGTCAGGGGTCGCCATCCCAGTTCGAGATAACATCTGTATGCATAACGATAGGTCTCACGTTAAAAACGCGCACTGTGACCATAATTGGCGAACAAGGGCAATGCTTGGCTCATCGCGTTGGCTTTCAAAAACTAAAGACCCAGCGTCCTGCTCAACAATGAGCATTAATCAGACCGATATCACCGCATAACACCAATGCCTCGTGTCATCTCCACTTCACCTGCTATATTTACACCACACCTTCAATAGACCGGACTCACCCTTGCTGCTTTAC
>JBLHRT010000108.1:0-8763 GCA_047626255.1 Candidatus Azotimanducaceae bacterium | reverse complement strand
GCGATTCTAGCAATAGGAAAACCGGTCGCCTTGGAGGCCAGCGCAGAAGAACGAGAAACCCGTGGGTTCATCTCAATAATCACCATTCGGCCCGTTAACGGGTCAATGCCAAACTGCACATTGGAGCCACCGGTCTCCACACCGATCACGCGCAATATCGCGATCGCCGCGTTGCGCATAATCTGGTATTCCTTGTCTGTCAGGGTCTGGGCTGGGGCAACGGTGATCGAGTCGCCCGTGTGAATACCCATGGGGTCAAAGTTCTCGATAGTACAGACGATGATGCAGTTGTCATTTTTGTCACGCACCACTTCCATCTCGTACTCTTTCCAACCTAGGAGAGACTCATCAATCAGCAATTCGCTGGTCGGTGACAAATCAAGACCACGCGTGCAGATCTCAACAAAGTCGTCATGGTTGTAGGCAATACCGCCGCCAGAGCCACCCATAGTGAACGATGGACGGATGACACAGGGAAAGCCCAGCATGGCCTGTACTTGCTTGGCTTCTTCCAAAGAATGGGCAAACGCTGATACGGGTGTTGAGAGTCCGATAGACTTCATCGCCGTATCGAACTTCTGGCGATCCTCAGCCATATCGATAGCTTCTTTCTTGGCCCCAACCATCTCGACATTGAAGCGCTCGAGCACGCCCTCCCGGTCCAAATCCAATGCGCAGTTGAGCGCCGTTTGACCGCCCATGGTAGGCAACAAAACATCAGGACGCTCGATCTCGATAATCTTCGCCACCACCTCCCAGGTGATAGGCTCGATATAGGTCGCATCTGCCATGGCGGGGTCCGTCATGATTGTCGCCGGGTTTGAGTTAACCAGAATCACCCGGTAGCCCTCTTCACGTAAGGCCTTGCAAGCCTGGGCACCCGAGTAGTCGAACTCGCAGGCCTGGCCGATAACGATTGGCCCGGCGCCAATAATCAGAATACTTTTTATATCGGTTCTTTTAGGCATTAGCGTCGCTGCTTTCCTGGTAGCTTTTCATCAGGTCGATAAAGTGATCGAACAGGGGCGCGGCATCATGCGGCCCAGGACTCGCTTCGGGATGACCCTGAAACCCAAAGGCTGGCACATCAACAAGCTCGATGCCCTGCAATGACTGATCAAACAAGGACCGGTGAGTCACCCTAACCTCTGCTGGCAGGGTGGCATCGTCGATGCAAAAACCGTGATTCTGACTAGAAATCAGTACCACATCACTTCGTAGATCCTTCACCGGGTGATTCGCACCATGATGACCATGATTCATCTTGATCGTTTTCATACCGCTGGCCAATCCCAGGAGCTGCAGACCCAGGCAAATACCAAACATGGGCACCCCGCTCTCAAGCAAACTGCTGATGGCAGTAATAGCGTAATCGCAGGGCTCAGGATCACCTGGGCCGTTCGACAAGAATATGCCATCAGGCGCCATAGCAAGCACCTCGGCGGCGGGCGTTTTGGCTGGCACGATCGTCAAATCGCAACCGCGATCTGCCAGCATGCGCAAGATGTTGCGCTTGACACCAAAATCGTAAGCAACAACCTTGAAACTAAAATCGCTACGCTCTGGATAGCCCGTCGCCAGATCCCAGCTGCCTTGGGTCCAGGTATAGGGCGCTTTCGTAGTCACGACTTGTGCCAGATCTAGCCCACCAAGTCCGCCAAAGGCCCGAGCCGCCTCGATGGCTGCTTGAATATCTGTCGCAGACAAGTCGCCACCGGCAATAACGCAGCCTTTCAGGGAGCCTTCCTCTCGAAGAATACGTGTCAGCTTGCGGGTATCAATGCCGGCAATAGCGACGACACCGCGCTCAACAAGATAATCTTGCAGGTTCCCTTGTTGGCGCCAATTGCTGACAGCCATAGGCAGATCACGAATCACCAGTCCGGCAGCCCAGACAGAGTCAGACTCTTCATCTTCTGGCGTCACACCCGTGTTGCCAATATGCGGATGGGTGAGGGTTACAATCTGGCGGGCGTAAGACGGGTCTGTCAGAATTTCCTGATAGCCGGTCATACTTGTATTGAAAACGACCTCACCGACTGACTGACCATCAATGCCAATAGATTGGCCCTCAAATACGGCGCCGTTCTCTAGGGCAAGTACAGCTCTGCTGGTCAAGTATCAGCCTCCAATGTCAGGTTATCGTGCGGGCTTATGGCCGAAAAAAAACGAGAGGGAATTGCTTCCATCTCGCCGATAGTTCGTGACAGCGCGCAGTAACAAAAGGCGCGTAATGTGGCAAGAATTAGCTGTCGGCCGTGCCATGATATTGGAGCGGCATTCTATGCGAAGATCCGTACAGACTCCAGACTATTCGGTGTTTTTCTCTCGTGCCGGAGACTGCCGCAGGCCCAACACATCTTGCATATCAAACAGCCCCGTCGGCCGCTCAGCGACCCAGCGGGCAGCACGTACCGCGCCCTCAGCGAAGTTGAGGCGACTGTGGGCACGATGGGTTATCTCCAAACGCTCACCGGCGCCAGCGAAAATAACCGTATGCTCACCGACTATGTCGCCACCGCGAATTGTACTGAAACCGATGGTCTGGCGATCTCGCGCTTCCCCGATGCCCTCGCGCCCATAGACAGCGACTTCATCGAGTTTGCGTCCCAACGATTGAGCAACAACTTCACCCATACGTAATGCTGTGCCAGACGGCGCGTCGACCTTGTGCCGGTGATGCGCCTCGATGATTTCAATATCAACGTCATCACCAAAGATACTCGCCGCCACCTCCAGCAACTTGAACGTCGCATTTACGCCAACGCTATAATTCGGAGCCGCCACCAGCGCAACGTCGGCAGACAACACTTGCAGACGTGCTTGCTGGGATTCGCTGAGACCTGTTGTGCCGATGATCACACGACGGCCGTGCGTGGCACAGAGCTCACAATTCTCCAGTGTCGCGGCCGGCACAGTGAAATCAATCAAAATGTCGAACTGCTCAACCACGGCAGCTAGCGAGTCACCCACTAACACACCCAGATGGCCGACACCCGCTAAATCACCCGCGTCCAGACCCACGACAGCAGCACCTACCCGCTCAATAGCGACGGTCAGTTGCACCTCGGGCGTCTCAGCTATGAGCTGAATCAGTGTTTTGCCCATTCTTCCGGCAGCACCGGTCACGGCTAGCCTGATCATAGAGCCACCTGTTGGGTGCGACATTCTGTGCGTTGAAGAATCATCAGGCGCATCAGGTCAGCGAATCGACGAATTTTTTGACGCCCTCAAACCATGAAGACCGCTTGGGTGATTGCTTGGCATTAGACTCCCCGTCAAATTCGCGCAGCATCTCTTTTTGCGTCTTGCTGAGCTTGACCGGTGTTTCCACGGCGACACGACAATACAGATCGCCGATACCGCCACCGCGTACTTGAGTGACATTGACACCCTTGCCACGCAATCGGAACAACTTACCTGTCTGAGTTTCTTCGGGAATCTTCAGGTTCACCCGACCATCTAGCGTCGGCACCTCAAGATCACCACCCAGCGCCGCGTCAACAAAGCTGATGGGCACTTCGCAATACAGGTTTTCACCCTCACGCGTAAAAATAGGGTGGTCACGAACACTGATCTGCACATACAAATCACCTGCCGGGCCACCATTAGCACCGGCTTCACCCTGACCTCCGAGTCGAATTCTGTCACCCGTATCAACCCCAGGCGGCACCTTCACAGACAGCGTTTTCTGCTCTTCTAGACGACCGTTGCCGCGACACTTTTGGCAAGGATCCGTAATCATTTTGCCCGTACCGCGACAACGTGGACACGCTTGCTGAATAGAGAAAAAACCCTGCCTGGCGGTAACCTGCCCCATGCCGGCACATTGCACGCAATCAACGGGTGAAGAGCCTTTCTTGGCACCAGAGCCATGACATTCATGGCAGCCTACCAGCGTAGGGATCTTGATTTTGGGGTTGGTACCACGAACAGCTTCTTCAAGGTCAAGGTCCAGCACATACTTCAGGTCAGAGCCACGCTGTACCTGACTTCGGCCACCGCCGCGGCCACCACTGAAGATATCGCCGAACACATCCTCGAAAATAGAACCGAAGTTACCGTTGCCGCCGCCAAAACCACCCCCGCCCTGACCTTCAAGTCCGGCGTGACCAAACTGATCAAAGGCGTTGCGCTTCTGGGCATCCATCAGCACTTCGGCGGCCTCGCTGGCCTCTTTGAACTTACCTTCAGCCTCGGCATCATCAGGATTCCGATCAGGGTGATGCTTCATCGCCATGCGTCGGTAGGCTTTCTTAATTTCCTGCTCCGACGCATCCCGGGCTACGCCTAGTACGTCGTAATAGTCTCGCTTAGTCGCCATATCACTTTTCTATTTTTCTGATACGCAAACGCAGAATTCGGGATTTACCCTGAATTCTGCGTCGTTGTTCATCGCTTTTGTGTAAGGCAGGGCATCAGCAATCTGTCGCTGAACCCTGCAATTAGTTACTTCTCGTCGTCTTTGACTTCTTCAAACTCGGCATCTACCGCTTCTGGGTCAGAGCCGCCACCGTCAGCTGCGTCCGGCGCACCGGCAGCACCTTCGGCGCCCTTCGCCTGCTCAGCATACATACGCTGGGCCAAGCCGGATGATATTTCCGTCAGCGCTGTGGTCTTGGCTTCGATCTCTGCCTTGTCATCACCCTTCATGGCGACTTCAAGCTCAATGATCGCGGCTTCGATCGCAGTCTTCTCTTCTTCTGTTGCTTGCTCGCCAGCTTCCTCGAGCGTCTTGCGCGTCGCATGAATCAAGCCATCAGCCTGATTGCGCACGGTGACCATCTCTTCGAAGCGACGATCGTCGTCAGCATGAGACTCCGCATCACGTACCATCTGCTCGACCTCGTCATCTGACAAGCCTGAAGAGGCCTTGATGATGATGGACTGCTCTTTACCGGTTGCCTTGTCTTTCGCCGATACATTGAGGATACCGTTGGCATCCAAGTCGAAACTAACCTCGATCTGCGGCGCACCACGAGGGGACGGCGGGATATCGGCCAGATCGAATTGACCCAGAGACTTGTTATGACCGGCTTGCTTACGCTCTCCCTGTAATACATGGATAGTCACCGCAGGCTGGTTATCTTCAGCCGTGGAGAACACCTGACTTTTCTTGGTAGGAATGGTGGTGTTCTTCTCGATCAGAGCGCTCATCACGCCGCCCATGGTTTCAATACCCAATGACAATGGCGTCACGTCGAGCAGCAATACATCAGTCACATCGCCAGATAATACCGCCGCCTGAATCGCCGCACCCATGGCAACGGCCTCATCTGGATTCACGTCTTTGCGCGCATCCTTACCGAAAAACTCTTTTACGGTTCGCTGTACTAGCGGCATCCGTGTCTGACCACCCACGAGGATAATATCGTTGATCTCAGACACACCCAGACCAGCATCTTTCAACGCCATACGTAGGGGGTCGATCGTACGATTCACCAATTCTTCTACCAAAGACTCGAGTTTGGCCTGAGTGACCTTGATCACCAAGTGCTTCGGCCCAGTGGCATCTGCCGTAATGTAGGGCAGGTTAACTTCAGTCTGCTGGCTGGTAGACAATTCAATCTTAGCCTTCTCAGCGGCTTCCTTGAGACGCTGCAGCGCCAGCGGATCGTTATGCAGATCCATACTGTGCTGCTTCTTAAACTCATCAGCGAGGTAGTCGATTAAGCGCAAGTCAAAGTCTTCACCACCAAGGAACGTGTCGCCGTTGGTAGACAGTACTTCGAACTGCTTCTCGCCATCCACATCAGCAATTTCAATGATAGAGATGTCGAAGGTACCGCCACCCAAGTCATAAACCGCAATGGTGGAGTCGCCAACAGATTTGTCCATGCCGTAAGCCAGTGCCGCGGCAGTAGGCTCGTTAATGATCCGCTTGACCTCAAGGCCCGCAATACGGCCGGCGTCTTTCGTCGCCTGGCGCTGTGAGTCGTTGAAGTAAGCCGGCACCGTGATGACAGCCTCTGTCACGGCCTCGCCCAGATAGTCCTCGGCAGTTTTCTTCATCTTCTTCAGCACTTGTGCAGAAATCTGCGGCGGCGCCATCTTCTCGCCCTTAACTTCGACCCAAGCGTCACCGTTGTCGGCCTTGGCTATCTTATACGGCACCATCTTGATGTCGCGCTGCACAACGTCGTCGTTAAACTGTCGGCCAATCAGGCGCTTAACAGCAAACAAGGTGTTGTGAGGATTGGTAACGGCTTGCCGCTTGGCAGATTGGCCAACCAATACCTCATCATCATCGGCATAACCGACGACCGACGGTGTTGTTCGATCGCCTTCGGCGTTCTCAATGATTTTGGCGCTCTTGCCTTCCAACACTGCGACGCATGAGTTTGTTGTACCCAGGTCTATGCCGATTATCTTTCCCATTGCTCTTCTCCGCTGTACCGCCTTATGTCTAACCAAGAGTCTGACTAGGCTGGTGTTAAATATTAGGTTGTGAAAAAATTACTGACTACTCACTGACTTTCTATATAGGTACCCGTGGGCGTTATTCAAGTGCTGGAGGCAGATTTATGCTTGTTCATCAATAGCTTTCGCTTTGCCTTTAGCCACCATGACCATTGCTGGGCGCACCAGACGACCATTCAACGAGTAACCTTTTTGTACCACGGCGACGACAGAATTAGGTTCGACATCGGGGTTTTCCACCATCGAAATGGCCTGATGCACGTTGGGGTCAAACGGTTCTCCGTGAGGATCAATCGTCACCACACCTTGCTTGGCAATGACCTCAAGAAACAGACGCTGACACAGCCCCATGCCTTCGATAATGGCTTGCGTGGCGTCGCTACCTGCCTCTGTTTGCTCGGCAGCCTCAACCGCCTTCTCTAGGCTGTCGACCACCGGCAGCAAATTTTGTACGATTTTCTCGACACCGTACTTCACCGCATGCTCAACTTCACGCTCAGCACGCCGCCGCACATTTTGCATCTCAGCTTCTGCGCGCAAGGCCGCATCCCTGAATTTGTCCGCCTCTTCACGAGCGCGCGTTGTCTCGTCTCGCAACTCATTAAATGATAATGTGTCGACCTCGCGGTCTTTTACAGATTCAGCGCCAGCGGCTTCAGGGACAGCGACTTCAGGGACAGCGTCCTCGATTAGCAGCTCTTGATGCACCTCGTCATGGGCAGACTGATCTTGCGTGTTCGCTTGATCGTGTTCTTGATCTTCCGGGTTTGTCATTCAGTCTCGCTCCAGACCTGTCATTTTGAAGTTCAACAGATATGGGGATTACCCCCGCGTGATTCAAGGGTATCGTCGCAGATAGACCCTCGATCAGGACCAGAACGTTGATTTGAGAAGGCCTGCCGGTCGGCGGAAGACGATATGAGCGCAGTAGCTACTGGCGTGACTGCGTCGAGGCGAGCACCGCACTGAGCAATTGAGCAGTCGCATCAACCACTGGAATCACCCGCTGATATGCCATTCGAGTTGGGCCGATCACGCCAAGCACCCCCAGCAACTGACCGTCGACGCAGTAGGGCGAAATCACCACACTGCACTCGCCCAAAAGCTCATAGCCCGATTCATGGCCAATAAACAATTGCACACCATCACCTTCCAGACAACGGTCGAGCAAGTGCAGGATGTCACCCTTCAAGGAGAACGCCTTGAATAAATTACGAATGTCCTCCAGAGGTTGGCCTGGCGATATCTCTACCAGATTTTCCTGGCCCGCCATGACGTAGTCACCAGCTTCTTCCAGCTCGAAGGCCTTCTCTGCCACCTCGAGCGTCGCTACCATGAGACCGTTGAGGTTTTCACGATCCGACTTCATGGCGTTAATGAGTTGCTCGCGGATACGCCCCAGCGATCGGCCCGTAAAAGACTGGTTAATAAAATTTGATGCTTCCTTGAGCTGAATCTCTGTGTACGCCTCATTCGTGTAGATAATGCGGTTTTGCACCTCATGGTCTGCCAGCACTAGAATCACCAGTACCCGGTTGGCATTCAGGCTCAAGAACTCTACATGCCGCAGCGTGACTTGGTCACGCCGCGGAATCGTCACCAGCCCAGCCATTTGGGTGATGTTCGATAAGATACTTGAAGTGGACTGCACCAGCTGCTGGGTTGACCAATCTGGGTCTAGCTGGCGTTGCATCTGCGCTAAGTCCTGACTGCCCAGGGGCGCCATATCCGGCAGGCTGTCAACAAAAAACCGGTAACCTTGAGCCGTGGGGATACGGCCGGCAGACGTGTGCGGCGAGGTGACATAACCCTTGTCTTCCAGGTCCGCCATAATATTGCGCACCGTCGCCGAGCTTACCGTCACCCTGGATTCAGCCGCCAGTGTTTTTGACCCGACCGGCAGACCGTCGGCGATATAACGCTCGACGAGGCTCTTTAGCACCATCTGGGCTTTTTCACTGATGTGAATGTTGTCGACCATTACCGCGTGACTGCATGGATGAGGGTAAACCTCAATATAACCGTGCAATCCAGCAGATTTCAATACAAGGACAACAATTCAGGGTAGTATTTGGCCTCTCATTGGCTCACTTATCTCAGGTCCCGTGTACATCCATGCTTACTCATTTGACGGTTCAGAACTTCGCCCTGGTAGACAAACTTGAACTGGAATTTGCCGCCGGTATGACCGTGGTTACCGGGGAGACCGGTGCTGGCAAATCCATTATCCTCGACGCCCTGGGCCTAACCCTAGGTGATCGCGCTGACACGGGGCTGATTGGCAATGCCGCGCAGCGGGCTGAGATCCACGCCACCTTCGATATAACCGACAACCCAGCAGCC